>NZ_JBFNEH010000032.1:0-47308 GCF_040797425.1 Symbiobacterium sp.
GGGTTGGGGGGCCGTGTCACCCCCGCACCCCCCCGCCCCCCCCCTCTTCCGCGCTCACCGCCTCGTCACGCGCCACTAAGCGGAGCGGGCCCGTCCCGCTCCGCGCCTCCAGGGGGGCGCGCTACTTCACCTGCTCGAGGAGCTTCGACTGGCGCGCCAGCTGCTCCACGAGCACCTTCCGTACCGAAGCCAGCGTTTCCAGAATCTGGTCAGAGGCGACCCGGTAATACATGTTGAGCCCTTCCTTGCGGGACTCCACCAGGCCGTGTTGCTTCATCAGGGAAAGATGTTGCGACAGGTTGGGCATGGTAACATCGACCGCTTTGGCGAGTTCGCCGGCCGTCATCTCCCGGTCTTTGAGGGTGTAGAGGATCTCCAGCCGCTTCGGACTGGCCAGTACCTGGCACAGGCGTGCCTGCATTTCGTAAATGCGCCGGTCCTGTTCCATCACGTCACACCTCCCAGGCAACTAACCCCTTAAATAGAAATTTATCACCCGTTGCAATTATCATCGCGAAGATTGAACCATTTGTCAATAAGCCTCGAAGGATGACGAAGCACTTTTCGCCAGGGCCATATCCGATATGTAACATTCGAAGTCAAAAAGTATAGCTGGCGGAAGGTGCCCGCGTCAACCGAATTTCGGCGAACTGCACGAATCCGCCCGTATCGAGCACCAATTCAGCGGCAAGATATGGTGGGTCTGGCCCGGGAAGCGCGGCGACGCGCCCGCCCGGACCGGCCGGTGAAGCAACGAGGAGGGAACCACATGGAACTGCGCACTGCGGCGCTTGAGGTCGAGCAGCTGTTTCCCGTGCGCCGGATCCTGAACGCCGACGGGACGCTCCAGGAGCCTCTGCCCGCTTTGCTGACCCCGCAGCAGATCAAGGACGTTTACCGCAAGATGGTCTACCTGCGGGTTTTCGACCAGCGTTGCCTGAACCTGCAGCGCCAGGGCCGCATGGGAACCTTCGCCCCCTTCAGCGGGCAGGAGGCCTGCCAGGTCGGCTCGGCTTACCTACTCCGGCCCGACAAGGACTGGATTTTCCCCACCTACCGTGATCACGGCGCCATGCACGTGATGGGTGTGCCCTTCGTCAACATCCTGCGCTACTTCATGGGTGACGAGATGGGCAGCCGGGCGCCGGAGGGCGTCAACGCCTTCCCCATCTCCATCCCGATTGCGACCCAACTGTTGCACGCGGTGGGCGCGGCGTGGGCCGGCAAGCTGAAGGGGGAGGACACCGTGGCGGTGGGCTACGCCGGTGACGGCGGTACCTCGCCCGGCGACTTCCACGAGGCCCTGAACTTCGCCTCGGTCTTCAACGTGGGTGCGATTATCTTCATTCAGAACAACAAGTACGCGATTTCCACGCCCAACCGCCGGCAGTTCAAGGCCCCGACGATCGCCCAGCGTGCCCTGGCCTACGACATTCCGGGCGTGCGGGTAGACGGGCAGGACGTGCTGGCCGTGCTCGCGGTGATGCACGAGGCCATCGAGCGGGCCAGGAGCGGCGGCGGTCCCACCCTGGTGGAGGCGCTCACCTTCCGCTACGGCCCGCACACCACGTCGGATGATCCCAAGCGCTACCGCACGCAGGAAGAACTGGAGGAGTGGCAGGCCAAGGACCCCATCGAGCGGCTGCGCCGGTACCTGACCGCCCAGGGCGACTGGTCCGACAGCGACGACGAGGCGCTGTGGAACCAGGCCCGGGAGCAGGTGGCCGCGGCGGTCGCCGAGGCGGAGTCGCTGCCGCGTCCGTCGGTGGACGAGCTGTTCGACTATGTGTACGCCCAGCCCACCCCGAGCCTGGTGCGGCAGAAGGAGTACCTGAAGAGCTATCTGTCCAGGAAGGAAGGGATGGCGCGTGGCTAAGCTGACCTTGATTCAGGCGATCAACGACGGGCTCCGTGTCGCCATGCGGCAGGACCCGACGGTGGTCCTGTTGGGCGAGGACATTGGCGTCAACGGCGGCGTCTTCCGCGCCACCGATGGGCTTATCAAGGAGTTCGGTGAGGACCGGGTGATCGACTGCCCGCTCGCGGAGTCGGGCTTCCTGGGCGCGGCCGTGGGCATGGCCGTGAACGGCCTGAAGCCCGTGGTGGAGGTGCAGTTCGACGGCTTCCTGGCTCCTGCCCACGAGCAGCTGGTCAACCACGTGGCCCGGGTGCGCCACCGCAGCCGCGGGCGGTTCTCGTGCCCGCTGGTGCTGCGCGTTCCCTCGTGGGGCGGCATCAAGGCTCTGGAGCACCACTCCGAGTCCATTGAAGCCTGGTACGTCAACAACCCCGGGCTGAAGATCGTAGTTCCCTCCAACCCCTATGACGCGAAGGGCCTGCTGCTGGCGGCCATCGCCGATCCGGACCCGGTGCTCTTCATGGAGCCGAAGCGGCTCTACCGGGCCTTCCGGGCCGAGGTTCCCGAGGGGTACTACACGGTTCCTATCGGGAAGGCGACCGTTGTGCGCGAGGGCAAGGACGTGACCATCCTGAGCTACGGCGTGCACGTCCATACCGCCCTGGAGGCCGCCGAGAAGGCAGCGGCCGAGCACGGGTGGCAGGCCGAAGTGATCGACCTGCGCTCGCTCAACCCCATCGACCTCGACACCATCCTGGCCTCCGTGAAGAAGACCGGCCGCGTCGTGGTCGTGACCGAGGCGCCGCGTACGGGCGGCTTCCACAGCGAACTGATCGCCCTGATCAACGACCACGCCCTGGACTACCTGGAGGCGCCGGTGGCCCGCGTGACCGGCTTCGACGTGCCCATGCCCTACCTGATGTCTGAGGACCTGTACATCCCGGATGCCGGGCGCGTCCTGGAGGCTGTCAGCGCAGTTCAGACCTACTAGCACGAGAGGAGCGCGGAACCATGGCATTCGAATTCAGGCTGCCTGACGTAGGCGAGGGCCTGCACGAGGCAGAGCTCATCCGGTGGCTGGTGAAGGAGGGTGACACTGTCACCGAGGACCAGCCCATCATGGAGGTGCAAACCGACAAGGCTGCCGTGGAGATCACCTCGCCGGTGAGCGGCAAGGTGGTGAAGCTGCTGGGCCAGCCGGGAGACATCCTCAAGGTTCACAGCGTCGTGGTCATCTTTGATGATGGGAAGGGCGGCGCCCTGCCCACCGCAGACCAGGTGGCCGCCGGCGTGGCCGCGGCCGCACCCGGCGGGCAGCAGCCCCAGGCGCAGGCCGAGGCGGTGGCCCCGGCGGCCGCCGCTGCCGCTGCTCCGGCCGCAGCCACGGCCCCTGACGGTGCGGCCGAGCCGCGGCGCGCCCTGGCCACCCCGGCCACCCGGAAGCTGGCCCGGGAACTGGGGGTAGACATCAACCAGGTGCCCGGCACCGGCCCCGGCGGACGCGTGACCAGCGACGACGTGCGTGCCTTCGCCGCGCGCGGGGCCGCCCCGGCCGAAGCCCAGGCCGCCATCCCTGCCCGGCCGGCCGAGGCGCCGTCCGCCCAGCCCGCCGCTGCCGTCGCCGCAGGCCCGGCGGACGAGCGGATTCCGCTCCGGGGCATCCGGAAGGTGATCGCCGACCGGATGGTGAAGTCGAAATATACAGCTCCGCACGTTACTGTGGTTGACGAGGTGGACATGACCGACCTCCTGGCCTTCCGCGCCCAGGCGAAGGAACTGGCGGCCCAGAAGGGGATCAAGCTCTCCTTCATGCCCTTCATCATCAAGGCGGTCGTCGTGGCCCTGAAGGAGTTCCCCTACCTGAACGCGATGATCGACGACGAGGCCCAGGAGATCGTGCTGCGCAAGTCGTACCACATCGGCTTCGCCCTGGACACCGAGGCCGGCCTCCTGGTGCCGGTGATCAAGGACGCGGACCGGAAGTCGGTGTTCGCCATCGCCGCCGAGATGAACGACCTCATCGAGCGGGGGCGACAGGGCAAGCTCCAGCCGGACGAGATGCGCGGCTCCACGTTCACCATTTCCAACCAGGGCTCCATCGGCGGACTCTTCTTTACCCCGGTGATCAACCATCCTGAGGTCGCGATCCTGGGCGTCGGCAAGACCATGGACCGGCCCGTGGTGCGGGATGGCGAGATCGTTGTCCGCAAGATGGCCTATCTGGCGCTCTCCTTCGACCACCGGCTCATCGACGGCGGCATGGCCACCCGGTTCGTCAACCGGCTGGTGGAGCTGCTGAGCAATCCGACCCTGCTGATGATGGAGGCGATGTAGACGTGGTCATGGGTTCCATCAAGACCGGGACCGACGTGGTGGTCATCGGCGCGGGTCCCGGCGGATATGTGGCCGCCCAGCGTGCGGCCCAACTGGGCCTCGACGTCACCCTGATCGAGCAGGAGGAGTTGGGCGGCACGTGCCTCAACCACGGCTGCATCCCGTCCAAGGCGCTCATCTCCGTAGGCGACCTGGTGCACAAGGTGAACAACGCCGCGGAGCGGGGCGTGGTGGTCAAGGGCAGCGTGGAGGTGGACTTCGCCAAAACCCAGGAGTGGAAGCAGAACAAGGTGATCAAGCGGCTGACCACCGGCGTGGCCTCGCTGATGAAGGCGGCCCAAGTCGAGGTGGTGAAGGGCAAGGCCCGGTTCACCGATCCCCACTCCCTGGAGGTGGAGCTGAACGACGGCGGCACGGCCGCGTACAGCTTCAAGTACGCGATCATCGCCACCGGCTCCCAGGCGATCAACCCGCCGTTCTTCCCGCTGGACGGGGAGAACGTGGTGGACGCGCGCGGGGCGCTGGCGTTCCCGTCGGTGCCGGAGCGCTTCCTGGTGGTCGGCGGCGGCTACATCGGCGTGGAGCTGGGCATCGCCTACGCCAAGCTCGGCTCGCAGGTGACCATCGTCGAGGCGACCGGGCAACTGCTTCCCGGCACTGACCCGGAGTTGATCAACGTGCTGATGCGTCGCCTGCGCCGGCTGGGCGTCACCGTGATGCTGAACGCGAAGGCGTCGGGCGGCCTGCAGAACGGTAAGGTGAAGGTGGAGGACGGCGAGGGGAAGGTCCACGAGATCCCGGCGGACAAGGTGCTGGTCTCGGTGGGCCGGCGGCCGTACCACGAGGGGCTGCAGCTGGAGAAAGCCGGGGTGCAGGTGGACGAGAAGGGGTTCATCCCGGTGAACGACCAGATGCGCACCAACGTCCGCCACATCTACGCCATCGGCGACGTCTGCTCGCCGGTGATGCTCGCCCACAAGGCGAGCGCCCAGGGGCGGGTGGCCGCCGAGGCCATCGCCGGACGTCCCTCCGCGGCCGACTGGCTGACGGTGCCGGCGGTGATCTTCACCGACCCGGAGATTGCCTACGTGGGCCTCACCGAGGCGCAGGCCCGCGAGAAGGGCTACGACCCCGTGGTCACCCGCTACAACTTCGCCGCGGTCGGCCGGGCCCTCACCATGGGCGAGTCCGACGGCTTCGTGAAGCTGGTGGGCGACCGGAAGAGCGGTCTCCTGCTCGGGGCGCAGATGATCGGCCCTGAGGTCTCGGAACTGATCGGCGAGGTGGCCCTGGCCCTGGAGATGGGGGCCCTGGTGGAGGACGTGGCACTCACGCCGCACTACCACCCCACGCTTTCGGAGGGCATCCTCGAGGCCGCCCTTTCGTGGGTGCACGGCATCGAGAAGGCAGGGCAGAGGTAAGCGCACATCTTGGCGGCCGGAAGACCAAAGTCTTCCGGCCCTTTTGTTCGTCTTCTATACTAAGGGTGCAAGAATCCCGTTCCTGCACTTCAGGGAGGTGCCACCATGCCGCCCCGTGTTCTCGTTGTGGATGACGACCCCAAGATCACCGCATTTCTGCGCCGCAGCCTGACGCTGGAAGGGTACGATGTCGTGGTGGCCAACAGCGGGACGGAGGCGCTGCGCAGCATCGCCGCAGACCCGCCCGATCTGATGGTGCTGGACGTGATGATGCCCGACGTGGATGGCCTTGAGGTCTGCCGCCGCGTCCGGGCAGCGGGCGAGAAGTTTCCGATCCTGATGCTCACCGCGCGCGATGCGGTGACCGACCGGGTAAAAGGGCTGGATCAGGGGGCCGACGACTACCTGGTGAAGCCGTTCGCCCTGGAGGAGCTGCTGGCGCGGCTGCGCGCGCTCAGGCGCCGGGGCGCGGCCAGCCCCGGCGAAGGCGGCGAGAGCCTGCCGGTGCTGCAGTACGCCGACCTCAAGCTGGACACGGCCACCCGGGAAGCCTTCCGCGGCCAGCGGCGCATCACGCTCACCGCCAAGGAGTACGAGTTGCTGCACGTGTTCCTCAGCCACCCGCGACAGGTCCTCACCCGGGACACCCTGATGGAGAAGGTGTGGGGGTACGACTACTCCGGCGAGTCCAACGTGCTGGAGGTTTACGTGGGCTACCTGCGGTCGAAGCTGGAGGCTGGGGGCGAGCCGCGGCTCATCCAGACGGTGCGCGGCGTCGGGTATGTGTTGAAGGAGTGAGCCAACGATGTCGCTTCGGCTGCGGCTCGCCTTGCTGTACACGGCCCAGCTGACGGCCGCCCTCGTGATATTCAGCTTCCTGCTCTACTGGGTGTTCCGCTGGAGCTACGTGAACCAGGTGGACGCGAACCTGAGGTCGGTCGCCTGGGACGTGGCCAAGGGCGCACCGCTGACCTGGAATCTGCCCACGCTGCGGAGCCTGGCGGGCCGGTCGACCTTCATCCTGGTGCGCAGCACACAAGGCGTCGTCACGCAGTCCAGTGACTTCGGCACCTTCCCGCTTCCGGCGGAGGCGCGGGCGGGCAAGGCGACCCTCACCTTCGAGCGCGACGCCTACGGGGAGCCGTACCGGCTCTACAGCCTGCCGGTCTACGTGGGCGATACGCCGACGTACTGGATACAGGTGGCGCAGCCCCTGCAGCTCTTAGAGCAGGTGCTCCGGCGTCTCCGGCCGCTGCTCACCGCGGCCGCAGTGGCGTTTGCACTGATCACGGGTGCTGTCTCCTGGCTCCTGGCCGGCCGGGCCATGCGACCGATCCAGCGGGTGGCGGAGGCTGCCGAGGCGATCGGGGAGTCAGCTGACCTGGGGCTGCGGGTACCCTACAAAGGGCCGCAGGACGAGGTGGGCAGGCTGGTCCACACCTTCAATGGCATGCTGGACCAGCTGCAGGACCTTTACGGCCGCCTGGGAGCGGCGGTGGATGCCCAGAAGCGGTTTGTGGCCGACGCCTCCCACGAGCTCCGCACGCCGCTCACGATCATCCGCGGCAACATCGACTACCTGGAGCGCGCCGGGACCCTGGACCCCGAGGCGCTGGCCGACATGAAGTCCGAGGCGGCCCGGATGTCGCAGCTCCTGGAGGAGCTGCTGGCTATGGCTCGGGCAGACGCCGGACAGAAGCCGGAGCTGGAGCCGCTGGCGCTGGGGCTGCTGGTGCGGGACGTCTGCAACAAGGCGCAGGCCCTGCCGCACCAGGTGGAGTTCCGTCTCGAACTGCCCGAGGCCCTCGACCGGGTGATGGTGCTGGGCCATGCGGAGTGGCTCCGCCGGGCGCTCCTGATCCTGCTGGACAACGCCTTCAAGTACACGTCCAGCGGATCTGTCACTGTGCGGGCGGGGCGCCAGGGCGACGGAGTCGTCCTGCAGGTCATCGACACCGGCCAGGGCATCGCCCCCGAGGACCTGCCCCGCATTTTCGACCGGTTCTACCGCGCCGACCGGGCGCGGTCGCGCGGGGGCACCGGCCTCGGCCTGGCCATCGCCTCCTGGGTGGCCGGGATGCACGGTGGGCGGCTGACGGCAGAGAGCAAGCTGCGCGAGGGCTCCACCTTCAGCCTCTGGCTGCCCGTGTACCGGCCGGGCGAGCAGCGCCCCAATTCTTAGCTTCCTCTTAGAGAGGCTTAAGATCTCTTTCAGTCGCGGGTTCTATGATGAAGACGCTCCAAGGAGAACGCCGGTGCAATAAGGGGGACTTAGTCCATGTATGACGATAACTTCGGGAACAGGCCGAGTCCGGAAGAAGGACCGGTGAACGAAGAGACCGAGCGCCGAGCCAGCGAGCCGGCCGCAACGGACGAGCCCCAGGTGTTGAACGCGGCGCAGTCGTCGGAGGAGCGTCCGGAGATGGAGCTGCCCGAGATTCCGGCGGCGCCGCCCGCGCTGCCTGCCCTGCCGCCGCAGGAGCCGCCTGCGGCGAAGCGGGACGAGCGGCGGCGCGGCTCGAGCTGGCGGCTCGTCGCCGCCGCGGTCGCCCTGGTGGTGCTCTCGGCGGCCGTGGGCAGCGGCTCCACCTACTTCCTGATGCGGAACCAGGCGGCGGCGAGTCCGTCGGGCTACATCCCGAGCGTGCAGTCCAGTGGCAGCCCCCTGCAGCCCGTGGCCCAGACGGTGGCCGAGGCGGGAGCCAGCGTGATCCCGAGCATCTACGAGCGGGTATCGCCTTCGGTGGTCTCGGTCGAGGTCACCGTCCAGCAGGGCTGGTACCGCACGAAGGGTACCGGTTCGGGGTTCGTGGTTGACCCGGCGGGCTATATCCTCACCAACTACCACGTCGTCGAGGGTGCTGAGGCAATCAGGGTGAAGTTCATCGACGACACCGTCCTCGACGCCCAGGTGGTGGGCACCGACCGCACCAGCGACCTGGCCGTGCTGAAGGTGGATCCCGGCGACAAGCAGCTGATCGCCGCACCCCTGGGCGACTCGGATGAAGTGCGGGTGGGCGAACTGGCCATCGCCATCGGCAATCCGTACGGCCACGAGTTCACCGTGACGGCGGGCATCGTGTCGGCCCTGAACCGCGAGATCACCGAGGAGACGACGACGATTCCCGGCGCCATCCAGACCGACGCCGCGATCAACCCCGGCAACTCCGGCGGCCCGCTGCTGAACGGCCGCGGCGAGGTCATCGGCGTGAACACCGCCATCGAGGCGCCGTCCTACCTCTCCGGCAACGTCGGCCTCGGGTTTGCGGTGCCCATCAACACCGCCAAGGAGATTCTGCCCACCCTGATGTCGGGGCAGAACGTGCAGCGCCCCTACCTGGGCGTCTACCTGACCGATGTTACCGAGGCGTACCGCAAGGCTCTCGGGTTGCAGAGTACCGAGGGGGCCCTGGTCACCGACGTGGAGCCCGGATCGGCGGCCGAGAAGGCCGGCCTGCGGGAGCCGGTGGTGGAGACCTACGGCCGGTTCGCCGTGCTGGTGAGCGCTGACGTGATCGTGGCGGTGGACGGCAAGAAGGTGGCCAACAGCAACGAACTGGCCAGCCGGATCGGTGGGTACAAGGTCGGCGACACGATCGAGCTCACGATTATCCGCGACGGCCAGGAGGTGACTGTGCAGGCCACCCTGGGCGCCCGGCCGGACAACCGCTAGCGCAGGCGGAGATTTCTCCTGAGAGCGGGCAGACTAGGGCTGTGGGAGCCGAGCCCGCGAAAGGAGGAATCGCAGGATGAGCGAGAAGAGGCGCCCGGCCGAGGAGCAGCCTCCGGGCCTCGAGCACGGCGCAGCATCGCTGGTGGCCCAGGACAGCCCCGACGACCCGCAGATCGGGGCGCCCCAGGAGCAGCGGAGCCGCAACCAGGCGCGTGAATCGAAAGCGCGTCCCCGCGCAGACTAAGCCTGGTCCCCGTCCCGTTCGACAAGCCCTGTGCGGAGGTGGTGTCGATGCGGATCGCGGTGGAAGACGGGCTTAGCCACATCCGGGAGGCCCTGCAGGCCGAGGGGTACGTGGTGACCAAGCTCTCGCCCGGGCGGATGGAGGGCGTGAGTGCGGCCGTGGTCACCGGTCTGTCCAACAACTTCATGGGTATCCACGACACCAACGGCAACCCGTTCCCGGTGATCGACGCGACGGGCATGACCGTCGACGAGGTCATCCGGCAGGTCAAGGAGCGGGCCCTGCACTGAGCGGTGGCGGGGCAAGGCGTCAGGGGGGGCGGAAGCCCCCCCTGACTCTGGCTACTGGCGTTGCTGCGACTGTCCGGCCAGGGCCTGCTCTGCGATCTGGATCGCGTACTTCACCATGTTGCCGGCCTCCCGGGAGGTCAGCTGGCCGTAATCGCCTGGCTGAACCCGGTCGCCGGCTCCCTGCATGCGCGCCAGATGCAGCTTCGTTTCCTCTGAGAGCAGCGATCGTCTGCGGGCCATGGCAATCCTCCTCCCGCGCCGGATGAGGTCAGTCCTTGATGCGGTTGATCCCCGGCTTCGGTCCCTTCTCCTGGGGGATGAACGTCTCGCAAAGCGTCTGGTTCGACTGCCGTGCCTGGCCGCCCATTTCACCGGTCTCGAAGTCGGTGTGGCCCATCGTGGCGGGGTTGGCCCGCACCATGATCGTCTCGGCGGCACAGTTGTTGCCAGGGGCATAGTAGTAGCAGCTGCTGACGGTGCAGCGAACCTGCTGGCTGGCCATCGCATTCACCTCCCCGTTTAGTCTCGGCCCGAATGGGCCCGCGCATACATGCACGCGCAGGGGGGCCGAAGACCATCACTGCCAATTTGTCAACAAGGCACTTGCAGCGGAGGGCAGAACGCGATATATTGTGGTAGGTTGCCACCCCTTGCTACAGGGGTGACAATCCACACCAAGCAACGGGCTGCACGTGCAATCACGGATATTGACTTTCAACGGGGTCTCCGGTACAATCCGTGTTATTGTACGGCATGAGTGCTCCATCCGGAGCAAGCCGCGTTGATCTGGGGGTTGGGATTGTCTCAACACACGGTTTCGGATCCGAATAGGAACCTAGCACGCCTTAAAGGGTTGGGGCTGTGCCCGACTTTATCCCCCGTGGGCGTGACGATGGTCCCGTCTAGCTTGAGAGGGCTAGAAATGATCTGCCAAAGGGGGAGTTTCTACCATGGCCTACTCGACCTATGGCCGCCACATTACCATGGATCTGCGCGAGGTTGCGTTCGAGAAGTTGAACGACGTCGCTTTCCTGAGGAACGTGTTGTATGAGGCCGCAGCCCGTTGCGGAGCCACGGTAGTAGGTGAGAGCTTCATCCAGTTCAGCCCTCAGGGCGTGACCGGCGTGCTAGTGCTCTCTGAGTCGCACCTCTCGATCCACACGTATCCCGAAGAGGGCTTTGCTGCGATCGACTGCTACACCTGCGGCTATACCGTCGATCCGGAGGTCGCCTGCGATTACATCAAGGCGACGCTGGGAGGTCGGGTAGTGGGGTATCGAGCCCTCCGCCGTGGTAGCGGAGCCATCGAGGACCTCAAGCAGCTCCAGCTCGCAGCCGCCAACTAGCGTAGCGGTTCCTAAGCAGCTTTATCACGAGGCTTTCCGGAAGGAGGCCTCGTTTTTGTTATGCCGCCGCCCGGCATGAAGCCGTGGGCCCGTCCATAGACTCCGGTGGGAGGGGTGGCCGTGGCCCTGAGGCTGGGTCGCATCGCCGGCGTGCGGGTGGAGGTGCACTGGCTCTTCCTGCTGGCCCTCCTGGCGGCTGCAGCCAGCGGCTACTACCTGGAGGCGTTGATCCTGGTCGGCTCCCTGGCCGCGCATGAACTGGCCCACCTGATCGTGGCGTGGCTGCTGGGCGTCGACGTGGACTCGCTGCTGCTCACGCCCTTCGGCGGGGTGGCGCGGCTGGAGGCGGCATTGGAGCTGGACCCCCAGTCGGAGGTGTCCGTGGCCCTGGCGGGTCCGGTACAGTCTTTCCTGTTGGCGGGGCTGGCCAGTTTCCTGATGGGCGACGCGCTCTTCGACCCGTCGCTGCTGCGCTTCTTTTTTCACGTGAACGCCAACCTGGCCTTCTTCAACCTGATTCCCGCCCTGCCCCTGGACGGCGGGCGCGCCCTCCGGGGTCTGCTGGCGCAGCGCTGGGGTTATCGCCTCACCACGGTGTGGAGCGCCCGGATCGGCGTGCTCTCCGGGGTCGCCATGTTCACGGCCGCGCTGGCCATTCTGGCCCGCACCGGGCAGCTGTTCCTCACCCCTCTGGTCGGCGGGCTCTTCCTGGCGCTGGGTGCGGTGGCGGAGGGGGAGGAGGCGGTGTTCCGCTCGTACCGGCATTTCCTGCACAAGCGGCAGCGGATGGCCCGGCAGCGGCTCATCCCCGGGGGAACCCTGGTCGTCGTGGAGGGCACCCGCATCGGCGAGGTGCTGGAACACCTCTCGGCCCGGCGGTACCACCTGGTGCTGGTGGTGGATCGGGCGCTGTTGCCGGTGGGCACGCTGCACGAAGCGGAGATTCTGGACGCGTTCCAGGAACTGGGCCCCCGGGCGACAGTGGAGGAGGTCCTGGATCGGTAGCGCCGGATGGCGCATACGGCCCCGCCCGCAGCGGCGGGGCCCGATTATGTTAAATCTCCGTTTACTTAGTCGTCGGTTTGGCGTAACATCGTAGGTGATCGCAATCACCGACCGAGCAAAGGAGTGACGGCATGGCCGAGACCCTGCGCGAGCGCATCGAGCGGCTCTTGCCCCGGGTCTCCAAGCCCGCCCGCTACACCGGCGGCGAGTGGAACGCCGTGGTGAAGGACCACAGCAAGGTGGAGCTGAAGGTCGCCTGGACCTTCCCCGACGCGTACGAGGTGGGCATGTCCCACCTGGGGTCGCTCATCATGTACCACCAGATCAACCGGCGGGACGATGCCTGCTGCGAGCGGGCGTACGCGCCGTGGACAGATATGGAGGCGGCCATGCGGGCGGAGGGGATCCCGCTCTTCACCCTGGAGAGCTGGACGCCCGTGGGCGAGTTTGACATCATCGCCTTCCCGCTGCTTTACGAACTGACCTACACCAACCTCCTCACCTGCCTCGACCTGGCCGGGGTGCCCCTGCTCGCGGCCGACCGCACCGCCGATCATCCGCTGGTGATCGCCGGTGGGCCCTGCGCCTTCAACTGCGAGCCCCTGGCTCCGTTCCTGGACGTGGCGGTGCTGGGCGACGGCGAGGAGGTCATCCACGAGATCCTCGACACCTACAAGGCCTGGAAGAACGAGGGCCGGAAGGACCGCAAGGACCTGCTCCTCAGGATGGCCCGGATCACCGGCTGCTACGTGCCGGCCTTCTACGAGGTGTCGTACAACCCCGACGGCACGATTCGGGAGTACCGCCCCACCGAGCCCGGGGTGCCCGCGGTGGTCGATCGGGCGACGGTGAAGGACCTGGACGCCGTCGACTTCCCCACCCGGCCCGTGGTGCCCAACACGCAGATCGTCTTCGACCGGGCGCAGGTGGAGGTCTTCCGGGGCTGCACCCGCGGCTGCCGCTTCTGCCACGCCGGCTACATCACCCGGCCGGTGCGGGAGCGCTCCCCGGAGATCGTGCAGCGGCTGGCGCGGGAGATCGTGCAGAACACCGGCTACAGCGAGCTGTCCCTGGTTTCGCTCTCCACGGCAGACTACACCGACGTGCGGCAGACGGTGAGCCGGCTGTCCGACGAGCTGCAGTGCCAGGGCGTGAACGTCACCCTGCCCTCCACCCGCGTGGACGCCTTCTCGGTGGCCCTGGCCGACGCGGTGAGCAAGGTGCGGAAGGGCTCCATCACGCTGGCGCCGGAGGGCGGCTCCGCCCGCATCCGCCGGGTGATCAACAAGACCGTCTCCGACCGGGACATCCGCGAGGCCATGCGCGCCGCCTTCCGGAGCGGCTACCGGGCGGTGAAGCTCTACTTCATCCTCGGCCTGCCCACCGAGACCGACGCGGACCTGGAGGCCATCGCCGAGAAGGGCCACTGGGCCCTGGAGATCGCCGAGGAGGAGCTGGGCCGTCAGGAGGCCCGGAAGGTGCGGGTGACCATCTCGGTCTCCGTCTTCGTGCCGAAGCCCCACACCCCGTTCCAGTTCGAGCCGCAGGTGACGCTGGCGGAGGCGCGGCGGCGGCAGCAGTACATCAAGCGCTTCCTGAAAGACCGGCGCATCGAGTACAAGTACCACGAGGCCGACGTGAGCCACATCGAGGCGCTGCTCTCGCTGGGCGACCGGCGCGTGGCTCCGGCGATCCTGCGGGCCTGGCAGATGGGCGCCCGGTTCGACGGCTGGAACGAGCACTTCGATTACAAGCTGTGGCTCAGGGCGTGCGAGGAGGCCGGGGTCGACATCGCGTTCTACACCTACCGCAAGAAGGGCTACGGCGAGCGGTTCGCCTGGGACCACCTCTCCCCGGGCATCGACCGGGACTGGCTCATCGACGACCACCGCCGGGCGATGGCCGAGCAGGAGGTGGAGGACTGCCGGTGGGAGAACTGCGAGACTTGCGGCGTGTGCATGAAGTACAACGTGCTGCCGACACTGAAGCCCGCGGGCTTTGTGGGAGAGAATGACATTGCGGTTGCGGATTCGCCTGGCTAAGGTGGGCCTGGCCCGTTTCCTGTCGCATTTGGATCTGCAGCGCACCGTGGAGCGGGGCCTGCGGCGCGCCGGTCTTCCCCTGGCCTTCACCCAGGGGTTCAACCCCCACCCCCGCATCAGCTACGCCTCCGCACTGGCCACGGGGACGAGCAGCGAGGGCGAGTTCCTGGACGTGGACCTGACGGAGCCGGTGGACCCGGGCGACTTCGTCTCCCGGGCCAACGCGCACCTGCCGGAGGGCGTGCGGGTCCTGGAGGCCCGCCCGGCCCCCGAGGCGGGCGACTCGCTCATGGCGAGCATCAACGCCGCCGCGTACCGCCTCACGGTGACGGGGGCCGAAGAGGCCGCTCTGCGGTCGGCCGCGGCCGCTTTCCTGGCGGCCGGCGAGGTGGTGGTCACCCGGGAGGGGCGCAGCGGCCCCAAGGCGGTGAACATCCGGCCGCAGGTCTACGAGCTGACGGTCACCGGCCCCGGCGAGCTGCGGGCGCTGGTGCAGACCGGCTCCGAGGGCAACCTGAAGCCCGAGGAGGTGTGGGCCGGCCTGGTCGCCCTGTCGCCGGACCTTTCCGGGGCGGAGCTGACCCAGGTTCACCGGCTGATGCTCTACCGGCGCGACCCCGGGACCGGGGCCTGCGCGGAACCGTGGCGGCTCTGATGAAACAGACGCCCGTCTCCCCCGGGGAGGCGGGCGTTTTCACCAGGGTTCTGTGGGCCGTGGGTGGCGAACCTCCGGGCATCCGGCGGGGCTCCCGTACGGTAGAGGGAGCGCCCGATCCGGCGCCCTCGGGGAGGCCCTCCGTCTGCCGCTCACATTCGATGGCCATGCTGAAGGGGTGAGCGGGCGGCGGGCGTCTTTCCCAATAGGATCGGCCGCATGAACTTGCGGGGTAAAGGGGGATCGTGCAATGGAGGATCGGGAGAAACTGGTGAAGATGGACCTCCTGCGCAGCCGGTTCAACATCTCGTACGCCCGGGCCCGGGAGGTGCTCGAGGCCAACGACTGGGACACCGTGCTGGCGGCGATTCAGCTGGAGCGGGAGCAGGAGGAGGTGCAGGCGGAGCCGGGCGGCTTCACCGAGGAGCTGAAGGTCAGCGGCAAGGATCTGGTGGAGACCCTGAAGCGCATCCTGCACGAGGGCAACGTCAACCGCATCATCGTGCGGGATCCGAAGGGCGTCGAGATCCTCAACCTGCCCCTCACGGGCGCGGTGGTCTTCACCCTGATCCTGCCGGTGCTGACGGCGCTGGGCACGGTGGTGGCGCTGGCGATGGACTACACCGTCGTGGTGGAGCGGCGGTACTGAGTGGCTGCGGTGTGCACGGCTCTCCGGAGGTCCGGGGGGCCGTGCGCCGCGCCGGGGCCCGTGGGCCCGCCGGTCCTTCCGGGGTTGGCCGCGCCCCTCAGGGGACCGGGGCGTGCAGGAGTCTGCCTGCTGGGAGAAGAAGTCCAACATACTTGGGATACTATTCCCGGGTACGACCAACCCCAATAGAGATGGGGGCTTTTTTTGATGCGCAAGGAGATTCTCGTCACCGTCGACATCGACGAGACCCGCGCCGCCGTGCTCGAAGACGGCGAGGTGGTTGAAATCTACATCGAGCGCCCGGTTCACCAGCGCATCGTGGGCAACATCTACAAGGGCCGGGTCGAAAACGTGCTGCCGGGCATGCAGGCGGCCTTCGTCGACATCGGCCTGGAACGCAACTCTTTCCTCTATGTGGACGATGCTCAGCTGGGCCGGGCCCAGGTGGACGGCGAGGCGGTTTCCGCCCCGAGCGGTCAGCGCCAGACCATCAAGGACCTCTTGCGCAGCGGCCAGGAGGTCCTCGTGCAGGTGGTCAAGGAGCCCATCGGCACCAAGGGGGCCCGGGTGACGCGCAACCTTACCCTGCCCGGCCGCTTCCTGGTGCTGATGCCGCAGTCGGATTACATCGGCGTCAGCCGGCGCATCACCGACGAACGCGAGCGGGAGCGGCTCCGGCAGATCGCCCAGGCCGTGAAACCGGAAGGCATGGGGCTGATCGTGCGCACCGTGGCCGAGGGGGCGGGAGAGGAGGAACTCGCTCACGACGCCGCCTTCTTGGAACGGCAGTGGCGGCAGATCGCCGCGGAAGCCGCCGGGGCCAGGGCTCCGGCGCTGATCTACCACGATCTCGGCCTGATCCACCGGCTGGTCCGCGACGGGCTGGACGACTCGGTCGCGCTCTTCCTGGTGGACCGGCAGGACGCCTACGAAACGGCGTTGGCGATGGTGGAACTGCACGCCCCGCACCTCAGGGACCGCGTGAAGCTGTACACCCGCACCGACCAGACGCTGTTCGACTACTACGGCGTCGAGGCGGAAATTGAGAAGGCCATGCGCAAGCGCGTCTGGCTGAAGAGCGGCGGCTACATCGTCATCGACCAGACCGAGGCGCTCACCGCCATCGACGTGAACACCGGCAAGTTCGTCGGCTCCACCAACCTGGCCGACACCGTGTTCAAGACCAACCTGGAGGCCGCCAGAGAGATCGCCCGGCAGCTGCGCCTGCGGGACATCGGCGGGATCATCATCATCGACTTCATCGACATGGATCGGCAGGACCACCGGCAGCAGGTGATTCAGACGCTGGAAGAGGCCCTGAAGCGGGACCGCACGCGGGCCAACATCCTGGGCCTTACCCAGCTCGGGCTGCTGGAGATGACCCGCAAGAAGTCGCGCCAGAACCTGAGCGAGGCTCTGACCAGGCCCTGCCAGTACTGCGACGGCCGGGGGCGCATCTTCAACGAGGAGACCACCGCACACCGGGTGCGGGCCGAGATCCGGCGCATCATGAAGCAGTCGTCCAGCGAGGCGCTGCTGATCGAGGTCCACCCCTCCGTGGCCGCCCTTCTCATCGGCCCCGGCGGTGCCAACCTGCGGGCGCTGGAGGAGGAGCTCGCCCGGACGATCTACATCCGCGGCAACAGCGAGATCCACCCGGAGTCGTGGAGCCTGAAGGCCATGGGCACCCGGGAGGAGGTGGAGGCGCGGGCGCTGCCGGTGACGGCGGGCCAGGTGCTCGACCTGCGCATCGACGAGACCCACGCCGCCAATCCGGCCGACGGCATCGCCCGGGTGGACGGCTACGTGATCGACGTGGCCGACGCTGGCCGGCTGGTGGGCAAGGTCGTGCGGGCGGAGATCGTGAAGGCCTTCCGCACGTATGCCAGGGCGCGGCTGATCGAGGGCTGAGCCGCTGTTCCGGATGGCAGTGCGCGCCGGGCGACGACAAGCGCCGGGCGAAACGCCCAGCAGCGGTGCATCCTGTACGGCGACAAGCGTCGAGGGGTACGTGCGCAAGACCCGGACCTGGCCACGCCAGATCCGGGTCCCTTCGCGCTGCAGACGAGCGCCCGCCCTGGCCGCCTGCGGTGCCCTTCCCGGTTGCGCGGGGCGTCCCCGGTCGCGCTCACGAGCCGATGCGAAGCAGGAACCGGCGCCCGCTAGGCGCCGCCCTCCCGCTTCCAGGCGAACATGGCGTCGATCTCTCGCAGGGTGGCCGCGATCTCCGCCTGCTTCTGCGCCTCGCTCCAACCCAGCAGGGCGCCCATCTCGTCGGCCAAAGCGTTCAGGTAGGGGCGCCCGTTGTGGGGCGTGAAGAGCAGCAGGTCGGTGCGGCGGCGCACGACGTCCACCAGGTGCACGGCCATCTCGGCCTTCACTGCGTGGCGGGCCTGGGCGAGCCGCCAGCGCAGCTCCGGGTCTTCCGCCGCGACGGCCCGGGCCTCGGCGGCTACCTGCGTCAGCGCAGCACCGTACCGGTCGGCCAGCCGGTCCACCAGATCCTGGGGGGCGCCGGTCTCTGCAGCCAGGCGGCGCCGCAGCGCCTCGTCGGGGAGCCTGCTTGCGGCACCGGGCAGGGGGGCCGTGCTGGCCGCGAGGTGGGCGGGATTCCGGGTGGCGGGAAAGACGTCGTCGACGATTCGGCTGGCCATGGCCCGGAAGGCGGTGAGCTTCCCGCCGCCCACCGTCACCAGCCCCGACGGGCTGTGGAAGAGCTTGTAGTCGCGGGAGGTGGCCGACGGGTTCACCTCGTTCTGCGGCTTCAGGAGCGGCCGGAAACCCGCCCAGCCGGCGATGATGTCTGCCTCGCTCAGCCCCGCCTCGGGGAAGAGGCGGCGGGCGGCATCCACCACGTAGTCGACGTCGGCCCGGGT
This sequence comes from Symbiobacterium sp., assembly GCF_040797425.1. Taxonomy (NCBI): domain Bacteria; kingdom Bacillati; phylum Bacillota; class Clostridia; order Eubacteriales; family Symbiobacteriaceae; genus Symbiobacterium; species Symbiobacterium sp. The sequence goes on from NZ_JBFNEH010000032.1 coordinate 18,394, forward strand.
GATCGAGTAGGCTGCCGGGTCGCCGCGGTGGTCGGTGTCGGTGGTGCCGATGTAGGTGCACGGGCCCGACGGGACGGCGAACATCATGCGGCCGTCGCGGCCCCGCATCACCACCGCGTGCTGGATGGGCAGCCGGCTGTGCGGCACCACCAGGTGGACGCCCTTGGTGAGGCGGAGGATTGGCTGGGCGCCGGGATCGTCCAGGCGGCGCACGGCATCGGCCCAGGGGCCCGCCGCGGCCACCACACGGGCCGCCCGCACGGTGAAAGTGTCGCCGGTGAGCTGGTCCGCGACGGTAGCCCCGACGATCTGGCCGCGGCCGTCCTTCAGGAAGGCGGTCAGGCGGGCGTAGTTGGCCACCGCGGCACCGTGGGTGGCGGCCGACTGGATGACCTCCAGCGTGAGGCGGCCGTCGTCGGTGCGGCAGTCGGCGTACAAGGCGCCGCCTTTCAGCCCGTCGGGCCGGAGCAGGGGCTCCCGCTCCCGCAGCGTGGCCGGCCCCAGCATCCGGTGCGGGATCGGGTTGGTCCTGCCGGCGAACCAGTCGTAGAACGTGAGGCCGATGCGCAGCATCCAGAGCGGGTCGGGGTCGCCCGCGTAGACGGGGAACAGGAAGGACGTGGCCTTGACCAGGTGGGGCGCCATGAAGAGCAGGTGCTGTCGCTCCACCACCGACTCGCGCACGAGGCGGAACTCGAAGTTCTTCAGGTACCGGAGGCCACCGTGGATCAGCTTGGTCGACCGGCTGCTGGTGGCGCTGGCGAAGTCGCCTGCGTCGACGAGGGCCACCTTCAGCCCCCGCAGGGCGGCCTCCCGGGCGACGCCGGCACCGGTGATGCCGCCGCCTACCACGAGGAGATCGAAGGGTTCTGAAGCCAGGCTCCGGATCATGTCCGTTCGGTTCACGACCAGACCTCCTCTCGCTGACGGAAAAAGGAGAGCCAGAGGCAGACCGGAGGTTCCGCGCGGGCGGTTCCTCCGAAACTGCCGATGGCTCTCCTTCAACTCCACCATCGGACTATGCAACTTACGTAACTTAATTGTACCCTTTGCCTGCTTGATGGTCAATAGTTAGCTGACTCGCCTGGAAACCTGCCGCAACTTGCCCTCCACCAGCTCCATCGTGCGGTCGAACTGGTCCAGGAGACGGGTGTCGTGGGTGACCATGATCAGAGCGGTCTCTCCCCGCAGTTCCGCCAGCAATTGCATCAGACTGGCACTGGAATCTGAGTCCAGGGAGGCCGTGGGTTCATCAGCAAAGAGGATGGCCGGGCGGTTGATCAGCGCCCTGGCCAGGGCCACCCGCTGGCGCTGCCCACCCGAGAGGCTGGCGGGGAAGCGATGTTCCAGCCCCTTCAGTCCCAGCCGCTCCACCAAGTATCGGGCGTATGCCAGCGTCTCGCGGCTCCGGCTGCGGGCGGAGACGAAGATGTTCTCCATGACGGTCAGGTGCTTCACCAGAAAATGCTGCTGGAAGACAAAGCCGAAGTCCCGGGCGCGCAGGCGCACCCGTTCCGCGTTGCTCATCGTCTCCAGGGGGCGGCCGCGATAGCTGACACTCCCGCTGGTCGGCACCCGCAGCCCGGCAAGCACATACAGGAGGGTTGACTTGCCCGACCCTGACGGACCGACAATGCACAAGCTTTTCCCGGGCTGCAGGCTGAGCGAAACCCCGTCAAGTACCCGCAGCCGGCGCGAGCCGTCCTTGTACTCGCAAACCAGGTTCCTCGCTTCGAGCACGTTAGTTTCGCCCCTCAATCACAGAGATGTAGTCCAGGCGCGACAGCATGAGCGTCAGCACCACCGCCAGCACGACGGTGATCAGGACGGGGCTGGGGAGGGTGTGGAGGAGGATCGTTGGGTTCCACACGGTGAACGCCAGCCCCCGAGGCGCGAAGAACGATGCCTTTACCCACCAGAAGAGACCGGTGGTGACGGCCATGCCGAGGGCCCAGCCCACGAAGAGCACGGCGGACATCTCCGTCAGGGCTCGCAGGATCACCCGGCCTGGCGGCTGCCCCAGCGCCAGGTAGAGGGCGAACTCCGGCCTGCGTTCGGCAACGAAGATGTAGGCCAGCAGCGTGGTCACTACCGTATTGGTAACCGTCACGATGGCGGTCAACAGCGCAAGGATGAGGCTGAACGTGCCGATCTCGCCCTCCAGCGACTCTTCCACCGACTGCTTCGTGATCACGCGAATCTCGTTTTCCACCGCGACCTCGGTCGCGAGCCAGGTATCGGTCTCTGCTCGCTGGTCCGGCCTGGCGAGCACAACATAACCAGGGACGCCGGCGGCGGTTCGGTCGGTCGCCGCCAGAGCCGTGTACGGCTGGTCCCCCAGCAGTCCCACGACCGTGAAGCGTCCCCGGAGGGCCTCGCCCTCCCTTACCTCACTGCCCACTACGTCGCCGACGCGCCACTCCTTGGCGGTGGCCATCTGGCTGGAGAGAGCGATCTCGCCCGGAGCGGCGGGCAACCGGCCCTCCAGCACGGTGATGTTCAAGTCCCGGGCGAACAGGGCCAGGTCGCCCGCGTCCATGGCAAAGATCGGAACGGTGGTGGTTCCGGCCAGGAGCGGTGCCTGGGTTTGCAGCTGGCTCACGGGGTAGACGGCGGCGACGCCAGGGTGGGATCGTATGGCGGCCAGCGTCTCTTCCGGGATCCCTTCCGGCGTGAGGGCCTGGACGACGGAGAAGTGAGCGCTGAAGGACTGGGCGAGCCGGATGTTGGTTTCGACGCTGCTGATCATGCCACCCACGAAAGCGATGACCAGCATGGAAAGCATCAACCCCGCAATCAGCGCGACACTCTTCCGCTTGTGGCGGAGAAAGTAGCGAAATGGGGAGAAAGGCCGCGGCACGGTTGTACTCCTCCTATTGCTTGGGCGTGCGCTTGCGGTGGAAGTAGAAGATCGCACCGCCGAGCGCGGCCAGGCCGGCCAGTTGGACGGCCAGTGCCCGTTCGTCGCACGGGATCGAAAGGTCGTTTTCGTTGATGCTACAGCAGAAGTTGACCGTACAGTCGTAAAAGACCTGGGTTTCGAGTTCCTCGGCCAGAAGGTCTGCGTTCCATTCTTCACTCACCGGCAAATGCTTTCGCGTAACAGGCCGGAGCCACAATCTGTTCTCCTCCTTCCCAAGGGGCCACTACGGTGCTTTCCGAGAATTAGATGCCTCCTCCGCGGGGTCGCTGCGACCATCCGGCCCGGGGTGGCTGCCGTGCGGCGACGGCTAGGTGGTCCGCCACCGCCCGCTCCGCCACGGCGTCGGGAGCGTCTGTGCCGAGCGCCATCAGGGCGGCGCCGGTACGCGACGGCTGCGAGATGAACCAGCCCCGCATGCGGAACTGCAGCTGGGCCGGGTGAGTGGAGCGTCGACCCGTGGGTCCAGAATCCGGGCAGCTTCCGGCGGTCAACCGGCCAGTCGACGGCGCACAACAGCCGTCTGGAGGTCGGAGGCGGTCCGGCGCCAGTGCGATGTGACCTTACCCACGGTGACGCACCTGCTCGACGCCGAGCTTCCGGAGGACCCGCCGCAGGCTGGCCAACTGCGACCGGGCCTGTTCCCGTACGGCCAGGAGGACCTCGCACCATGCCTTGCTGCGCAGGAGGATGGCGTCGTCCAGTGCGGACTCCGTCGCGGCCAGGGCCATCTGCAGATATCGCTCCACATGGCCGTCCAGATAGAGGGCCAGGCCAACCCTTTCCTCGTCCAGTTCCTCTGGGTCGGTTACCCCCAGGCCCAAGGCGGCGTCGGTTAGCAGGCTGGTGAAATTGCCGGCGCGGAGGTCTTCGCGCCAGTCGGCGATGTCATCGAGAATTCGGTCGGCCAGGGCGAACTGGTCCTGGCTGCGGAAAGCAGGCCCGAGGAGGTCGACCTGTCCTGAGAGGTAGGCCAGCGCTCCGGTGACCAGTTTGGCCTTTGCCATCACGCCTGTGGCGATGGCTTCGAACTCGTCCTGACTGTAGGGCACGAGCCGGCCGTGGTGTTGCTTCTCCAAGACGATGCAGCGGCGGTAGTTCCACTGCTGCTCGCTGAACAAGGTCCAGAAGGGAGAATCGGGCGGAAAGAGTTGTGCCAGTATGGTATGGGTGCACTCCTGGATGATGGAGGGAAACAGGCAATAGGCGGTGGGCCAGTGGCACTGCCCGTCGCAGAGGCGGTCCATCATGAGGGCCTCGGTAAGGTAGTAGCGTCCCACCAGGGCAATTCTCTGGAAGGTCTCCACGGGAACGTCCGCAAAGGTCGGGCGGAAAAGCCAGGCGAACGTGTGAAAGAGGTTGTTCAGGTCCGTCTCCTGGTGCGGGATATCGACCGGATCCACCTGCAGCCGTGTGCAGTGTGCGACGATCAGCCGCTGATACTCCTCCGCCACGGGCATGATCTCGCTCCGGTAACGTTCCATGTAGGGTCCAACCATCTTGATCCCCACCACGGCACCCGTCTCACGCGCCAGCCGGGACGAGCTCCAGTACGTAGTTCCCCTCGCCCACCACCTGGCCTCCGCGCATGATGACATAATCAGACGCCAGGTGGGACAGCGGGGGCGAATCCTGAACGTCGCGGGACTCCCAGGTGGCATGGAGCGCCCACCAGGCCGAGGGTGAGTCGGGCTGACGACCGACGGCCAGGAGGTGCAGGTGCTCACCGTGGTAGGTGCTCTGCCTCACGCGGATGAAGGTGGGAGCGATGGTGATGTCGACTTGCGACAGGAGCCGGCGGATGACAGGGTCCGTCGCGGGCCCGCAGCAGATCACAGGGCGGCCGGTGAACTCCGGTGGGCTGGTCACCTGCCCCGTGTCCACCGCACCCCAGGCCCTCTGCACCAGCGAGATCAGCCGCTCCCGTTCTGCGGCGTCGACACTGCCCACGTAAAGGCGTGCGGGGCCCCTGGCTGCCCAGTAGGGCGTGAGGCACTCCTTGAGCGAGCCCTGAAACTCCAGGCTGGCGGCCTTGGCCAGCAGTACCTTCTGCGCAGCGCAGACTCGCCGGGCCAACTCCCGGAGTGCCGTGGCCAGGGGTGTTCCCATCCCTATGAGCCGCTCGAACTCGTCCGCGAAGAACCCGGTGTACAGCATGCCTGATCCGGCGTGATAGCGTGCCAAATAGCGGTAGGCGTACTCTCCGATGTGGCGCCGCTCGAGGATCGAGCAGACCGCAGTCACCACGTGCTTGTAGAAAGTGGTCTGCCAATCCTTGTACTGAGCGAAGGAGGGAAGCCCTCGCAGCGGTTCGACAAGTGCTGCGCTTCTTTGGACCTCCTCGCGCAGAGCAGGGAAAAACGGCTGCAACAGCGCCTGGGCGACGTGGTAGTACGAGCCGAGGCGCAGCCACTGCCGGTTCAACCCGTCCACGGCGGCGTCGGGAAAGCCCTCGTAACCGAAACAGAGAACGATGGCCCTTCGCCCTGGCAGAGGGAGGTCGAATCCGCACCGCTCCATCTTCCGGGCGAAGAAGACCACGGGAATGAAATGCAGCTCGATGTCCTCAGCGAGTCCAAGCAACTCGGCGACCTGCCGGGCGTAGTCCGCCCCGTCAGTCAGAGCTTGCACTTCCTGAACCGCCTGTCGCACCACGCCCTGCAGCTCATGCAGGGCGTCCGCAAGCCTGGAGGCAGCCCAGAACGACCGAAGGGCGTCAGCGTACAGGTCGAGGACGGCCTCTGGCGTGTCCTCACAGCGGAAGATCTCCCTCAGGCGCCGAACCGGCACCCTCCGAAGCATGTCTGCCGGGTAATCCCCGAGCCGCTCCATCGCAGGCAGCGGGCCGTGGAGGCAGGCGAAACGGGCCAGTTCTTTCTCGGGGAAGCCCAGGGCCAGGAGTGCGAGAGAGAGCGTCATCGCCGGGTGGTCCTTGTGAGACAGGAGCCGCCCAAGCACTGGTCTGAGGTGCGGGCTGACCGGGGCATCCGGCACCCGCCTGACCTTGAGGGCTGTCGTAATCGCCGCAATGCACTCCAGGGTGTTGTGGGTGTACACCCGGTTCTGCCAGCGGACGGGCGCGTCGGCGATCTGCATGAGAAACCCTCCCCTACTGGTTAATCAGCGCCCCCCTGAGGGTACCCGGATCCCCCAGCCGCTGACGCACCCTGCGCATGGCCCGGAGGCGGCCGGTCAGTTTGTCACGCAGCGCTGAGACCGCCCAGACCCACCCCGATGAGTTCAGGCGAGCAGCGCGGTCGGCCAGCGCCTCGACCAGTTGTATGCCGTACTCTGCGAACTCTTCGTAATATCCCTGTAGATAGATCACCTCTGCCAGGTCCTCCTCCGTGACCTCCTCCGGGTTCGGCATGGCCAACCGCTCCAACGCTCCGGTCAGAAAGAAGCTGTAGCGCCGATTGCGCAGGTCGGCACGCCAGTCGTCGAGGTCATCGACAATCTGGTCGACTGCGGCGGCCAGGTCCTGCGCCTCATGGAGGACGGGCAGGAGTTCGCGCCGGTCAGCCAGGGTTGACAGCGCGGAGGTGATCAGTTTGGCCGGCGAGAAAATGCCGGCAGTGGTTTGGAGGAACTCCTCCCGCGGATAAGGGATCAGGCGGCCGGTATGTCGGTATTCCAGTGCCATCGCCGCGTGGTAGCTGCGCCAGATGGCCGCATGATCCGACCAGAACGGCGACTCGGGCGGGAGGAGGCGCTGGAACCGGCGGGTGGCCTCCTGCAGCAGCCACTGGGCGGCGAGCCAGGGTTGGCGGCGCGTCGCCAGGTCGCCATCGAACAGTTGATCCAGGAGAACGACTTGCGAAAGGTAGATTCGGGAGATTACGGCCAGTTCGCGGTAGATCGCCAGGGGGATCTCGGGAAAGCAACCGTGAAACAAATAGGGGTAGATCATGTACCCGTTGCTTGTGGCGCCGGCGTTAGGTATCACCTCGGGTTCCACGCCCAACGCCAGTAGCTCGCCGAGTACCTCTTCCCGGTACCGGCGTTCCACAATTTCGGGCTCGTGGGCGAGCCCCGCACGTCGCAACCATTCACGCCACATGGCGGGCCACCTGCCGTCGCAGAAGTGGCGCCAACCACCCGTAGAGCCGGCGCCCCACGTTCAGCACCAGAACGGACCAGATCACGCCCTGGGCCAGGATCCAGGCACGTTCAGCGGTAGGCCCTTCGGTCAGCGTGCGCAACAGCTCGCCGGGGAGCATGCGCAGGAGGAGGCCCGACCAGCGGATGAGGCCCCAGGAGAAGGCCGCCACAAACGCCGCGTTGGCCACCCCGTAAACAGCGACGACCAGGCGTTGCACGGGGCCGTATGTGCGCAGGAAGTCGTCGCGCACCCGTCCGAGCGTGATCCACTCGAGCACCTGCCCCCAGCCGCGCCGGGCCAGGTTTACGATGCCGAAAAGGTGGGAAAGCATCCAGTAAGCGTCAAAGCGCAGAAAGGGCTGGAAGTTGGAGAGGATCGTGAGGTCGTTGACCAGCGCCAGCAAGGCCCACGGAATGTCGGGCCTGATCAGGTAGTAACTCCACATGAGGCTGCCGGCCAGGAACTGGAAGTAGATTCCGCCCGCAGAGACAGCGAAGCGCTGCTGCCTGGTGCCAGCCCAGATGTCATCGATCCGCGTGTAGCAGATGGGGTAGATCACGTTGAGGCCGATACCAATCTCGCGCACATTCATGCGCACCGCCCTTGCTGCTGCCGCGTGACCCAGTTCGTGCAGCAGTGCGACGGCGAGCATGATGGACCCCAGCACGGCCACGTGGGTGGGAGTGGTCGCCGACCATGGGTTGGTGGTGATCAGTTGGAGGATCCCCAGGCCATGGATGGTGGCGTAGGGGGGCAGCCGCACTGCCAGCGAGAGAAGCAGAAGCAGGACCACCCATCGCGGCCGAAAAAGGAAAGCCATCCCCGTCGCGGCTGCCGTGAGCGCGGGGCCGCTGAACAACCGGCGACGCACTTGACCGAATGGGTGGCCGGGCGCGGGTTCAGGCTTCCCGGCGGCCGCGATCCCTTCAATCAGCCCTCGGTCGGCCAGCCACCGGACGACCAACGCTGCGTCTTCCGTCCTGACCGGGGAGCCCATCGACTCGGTGGCGAGCCGTGCGAGGTCAGCCACGGTGCGGGTGCCGTCGGCATGGACGGCCACGTGGTACAGAAGAGGCCGCACCTGCCACTGCTGGCCGGCCGGACCGACCAGCCGAAAGGTGGGCGACCCATGGTGGTCGAGTTGGTGCAGGGTGACGCCCTTTGCCAGGGCCGGGCGTTCCATGAACCTCCCCCTCAGGTGGGTGCGACGGACCTGCACCGTATGCAGGACGCGCAGGTCCGTCGCAGGCCGGTGGGTCTGGAGTTGGTTAGCCGTTGTTGGTCTTGCAGGCGAAGTTCCAGAAGCAGCCGTAGAGCGACATCTCTTCCATGTCTTCGGCCAGCATGGCTTCCAGTTTCTCCAGGGTGATCCTATTCATGGGCTCCTTCTCCGGCTTGTTCATCTCACACCCTCCTCATGTGTTGATGTTGCAGTACCAGTTAATGGTGCAGTCGAAGAGTGTTTGTTGCTCCATTTCTTCCGCCAGCAAGGTCTCGAGCCTGTCCAGGGCGACGTGGTTCAGGGGCTGCGTTTTAGCCGGGGCTGTCCGCGTGGTTGCGGCATTCTTGTCGGTAACGCTCATGTGCTCATTCCTCACCTTTCCTGGCAACCTTGCCTCCAGCCAGTGCATTGCACCTGAACCTACTTGCTGTTGTTCTGATCGCAGAGCCAGTTGAACCCACAGTTGAAAAGGTCCTGGGCCTCCAGCTCCTCGGTCAGCAGGTGTTCCAGGGTCTCGAGACTGAGGTCGTTCACCGGCTCCTTGCCGACCGTGCGAACCCACTCTTCCATGTTGTCATCTCCTTGCGGCGGCGCGTTGAGCGTAACTTGTGGCGGACCATTTGCATGGCCCGTCACAAGACTTGTCGCAAGAGGCAGACCGGCCGGGGTTCACTCGGTGACGTAGCCGAGTTCGTGGTGGATGGGTGTGTCGTCCAGGTCGGTCAGCTGAGCGATCGCCTGCTGTACATGGTGGCGAAAGAGTTCGGCGAAACCGTCGCAGTACGGGCTGTAGAAATCCTCGTTGTGCTCCAGGGCATGGATCCCGCAGCCCCCGCTGCAGAAGAACATGTAGCGGCACCTTTGGCAGGCGGGAATATTGAGGCTGTGGCGTTCGAACCAGCGGTTGAGGCTTTCCTCATCCAGTTCCAGGTCGGGCCAGAACCGTCCCACCCTGGCGGAAGGAATACCGACGCCTTCCCAGCAAGTGTATATGGCGCCGTCGGCGGCGAAGACGAACATGTTCAGGTGGGCGCCGCAATACGCGGGCGTCAGCGCCGAGAGGAGGTTTTCCCTGAGCAGGCTGGCGATTTTCATGCGCAGGGTGCCGCCTGCCATGGCCACCACCGCGCGCCCGTAGCGAGGGCGGTACGCGGCGTTGATCTCGTTGACCAGTTGGATCACGGCCCGCTGCAGCCGCGTGGACTCGGCCTGCCCGCCTTTTCCCCGAATGGGGGCGCAGTAGGCCGAAAACCCCCGGTGCCCCAGCCAGCCGTAGCGATCAAATTCCGCCACCAGCTCCCGGATGGCGTCGCGGGTTTCCCAGCCCACGTTCATGCGCAGCGAGATATGTACCCCCAGTGCCAGCGCCATGTCGATGTTCTGCTTGATCTGCCAGTACGTGCCCTGGCCGTCGCGCGCCCAGCGCTGCCGGTCGTGGACCTCCTGCGGGCCATCCAGCGTGATCTGCACCGATTCCAGAATGCCGGGCCCCAGGTAGTCCCGGTAATGGTGCAGTTCCGTGCCGTTGGTCACCGCGTCAAACCGGTAGCCGAGGTCCGTCCCTTTCCCGAAAAGGTGCGCGAGCACCGGCCGATTCGCCGCAAGCAGCGGCTCACCACCGAAGAGCAGAATACGGTTGACTCTGCCCCCCCGGAGCTCCTGAAGTGCAGCCATCGCGCGGAGTGCGGCGTCCACCATGCGGGTGTCCACCGATGGCGCCGCGTTTGCCTCGGTGCGGAGGAAGTTCTGGAAGCAGTAGTCGCACCCGAGGTTGCATTTGAGGGTGGGCATGAAGATGAAGCTGGAGCTGCGCACGGCTTTCGCGCGGAGCGCGCGGCCGATGCGGATGGCCAACTCGCGCTCTTCCTCAACCGTCTTGCGGGTGATGTAGCCGCGGCGCAGCATGTCTTCCAGGTCCTGCTCCGAAAACCGGTCCCACCTCGTCATGCGCAGGTTGCGGGCCCACTCGTTGCTTACCCGGTCGACGGCGCCCGAGATGCCGTGGACCAGGATGGTCTCATCGCGGTCTTCCAGAGGGACGAAGATGATGTAACTGCTGAGCCTCACGCCATCATCTCCTGCCCGCATTTGCTGGTGGACAGAGCTAATCCTACCACATAGTTGGCAGAAAGCACAGAGGAATAGTTATAATCTGATAGAGAAAATCAGGGCAAGCGTGACCGAGTTCAAGTTGTTCCGGTATTGGGGCTGCCGTGGCTCAGCTTAAAAGGAGAGACCACCAGCAGACCGGGAAGACGCCACCAGGACGGTTCTTCCCGGTTGCCCATGGCTCTCCTTTGCGTCATCACTGGATCTGGCAAGCTTACTGCAAGCGATTGTTTCGTTACCCGTCAAGTTCGGATGGCTTCCAGCCACATCCACGCTTCCACCGTGTTCGCTACGGCCAGGAGCAGGACGGCGAACGCGATCACCAGATACTCGCGCAGATGAAGGCGCCGCTCTGCTGCCGGAATGTAGACGGTGCGGCCTCCCCAGAACGTCTCCTGAACGATCGAAGCGCTTCGGGCCAGGGCCGCCGCCACAAGGAGGAGGGCAGTCATCTCGTAGGGGCCGCTGCGGGTGTAGTATACCGCCAGGGTGGGCGCCAGGCGCTGAGGGAGGGGGACCGCGAAGGAATTGGTGCCCAGCCAGAGGCCGTACAGCACCGAGTTCAGGAACGGGACGTTGTACCCGAGGGAATAGCCGCCTGCCTGCACGCGACTCAGCCACACGGTGGCCAGGCCCGGCAGACAGACGTTATAGGCGAACAGCTGCGCGGCCAGGGGCACGAGGCTGGTCGGTTCGATGGGCGCGCCGCTACTAAGCCATCCGTGCAAGGCTCGTTCGGGGAGCAGATAGTAGCCCGCGATTCACCCCGCAAAGATCAGCAGGTGGCCGATGACCAGGGCCGAGGCGACTCGGACCGCCAGTCGATCGTGATGTAACCACCTGAGAATGCGTGGCCACACGAGTGAACTTCTCCCTCCAGATCCTCATCCTCAGTGGAGAAACTTGGCCTTGAACCAGTGAATGGCGGCGTAAAGCAGTGCGAGGCCGACGGCCAGATTGACGCCGATGGGCAGCCAGTGGTCCGGACCTGCCGTGAACGCGGGCGTGTGGATTGCGCCGAGCAGGAAACGGGCGTTCAAGATGGGCATCCAGGGCAACACCTGCTGGAGGGCGCCGGGAAGGATGTCGAGGGGGAGCATGAGGGCGAGAGCCCCCCGTTTCCGAAAGCCAGTCTGTGTCGCAGGCCGTGCCAGAGAAGCCAGCCATCACTGGGCCCCGTCACGGCCGTACGGAAAGGAACGAGATTCAGACCTGCGGTGAGCAGGTGCAGAATGATGTAAGGGAAAGCCCACGTGCCCAACTCCGGGCGCAGGGCGATCAAGCTGCCTGCGACCAGGAGGTTGGCCGCCGCTCCGCCCAGCATCATGGTCACCCACTGCCCGGACCCCACCTTCAGCGCGGGCGCGAGCCGGATCCGCACGGCGGTCATGCCCGCCGTTGTCGTGATGGCCGCGATGCGCACGCCCGGGCCTGCGGCGACCCAGTGTCCGACTTCGTGGAGGAACCCTGCCGTGAGCAATCCGCCGAGGGCGTGCAGGAAGTCGGCGACGGAGGCGCGATGGGGATTGACGAGCCAGACCGTCAGAACCAGCAGGCCGCTGGCAAAGAGGGAGAAGGGCAGAAAGACGAGGAGCAGGGCGGCCAGCACACGCCAGGTTGCGGTGCGTTCGGGCACGGAGAAGATCCGCAGCCTCATGACCCGTGCGTCCGCAGGCTGATCCGCACCAGCGCCCGCCACGGAATGATCGCGTCCGTGCGATTCACGTACTCCCGATACTGATCCCCGAAGATCTCGATACAGCGCTGCTCTTCAATGCGTGCGTGGATAAAGGCAAGGTAGATGTGCAGGCAAGCCGCCGAAACCAGCGCGATCTGCAGGTCGACCAGCAGTGCGAGGCCGTAGAGCATCAGGATTTGCCCCAGATAGGTGGGGTGGCGCAGAATGCTGTAAATGCCCGTATCGACCAGCTGCTCGCGCCGCTCTTTCTGGAACTTCGGCTTGGACCACCAGCGGTCGGACGACAGCGTGTGGACGCCGATCCAGGTGATCAGCAGGCCCGAAACGACCAGGACCACGCCGAGCGCGTAGCCCCAGGGAGGCACGCCGATGGCGTTGGTTCCCCAGGAACGGAGAACCTGAAAGTACTTGACGAAGAACGGCATGAAGCCGAGAAAGATGAGGACGTTGCCCGTGTAGTAGCCCATCCGGTCTCCCAATCTTCTCGCCAGCCAGCGACCGAGACGGTAGATTACGGCCAGCTCGATGAGGCCGCCGAGGGCGATGAGCGCAAAGATTACCAGAATCTCCACGATCATGCGCAGGATTCCTCCTCGTGCCTGACGCCGTGCCAGTGGAACTGCACGGACCGGGACGGATCGCCTGGGAAACAGGTGATGCGCAAATTGTGGGCAAAGTAGACGTTATATTCGGGCAAATGGCAATACAATAACGGTTTTTTACCCGGTAGTGAAAACCCGCGAATCGGCCGGCGAAGCGCGCCGAGGAATTCCCCTGCATTGACATGCACGGCCATCCCATGCTAACATTACATGTCGCCTCCGCGCGCCCGCGAGACGGGCCTGTGGTGGCAACCGCACGGGGCGGGTCCCGCAAACCGCCGCAAGGCGTACCTGGCTCCGGCGAGTCTACATCATTCGGAGGTGTTCCGTTTTGACGTACGCGATCGTGGAGACGGGCGGCAAGCAGTACCGGGTCCAGGTGGGCGACACCGTGCGGGTGGAGAAGCTGGCGGCTGCCGAGGGCGACAGCGTCGTCTTCGACAAGGTCCTGGCGATCAGCAAGGACGGCCAGATCACTGTGGGTTCGCCCTACGTCGAGGGGGCGAAGGTGACGGCCAAGGTCGCCTCCCATGGCAAGGCTCGGAAGATCATCGTCTTCAAGTACAAGGCCAAGTCCAACTACCGCCGGAAGTCCGGCCACCGGCAGCCGTTCACGGCGGTGACCATCGAGTCCATCGAGGGGTAGCGCGGTGATTACGGTGCGGGTGGGCCGGGCGGAGGACGGCTCGGTCATCTCGCTCCACACCGAGGGGCACGCCGGCTTCGCAGACCCGGGTGAGGACATCGTCTGCGCCGCGGTGACCGCACTGGTGGTGACAGCGCTCATCGGGCTGAAGCGGGTGGCTGCCCATCCCCACGAGGGCCGGGCCGGGTCGGGCAAGGCCTGGTGCAGGCTGCTGCCCGGCGGTACGCCGGAATCCCTGCTCAAGGCCCAGGCGATTCTGGAGACCACGGTTCTCGGCCTGAAGGATATTGAGAAGGATTATAAGGATTATGTCCGCGTGACGGAGGGAGGCTGACCCCATGTTCCTGCAGCTTTTCGCGAGTAAGAAAGGCGTTGGTTCGACCAAGAACGGTCGTGACTCGAATCCTAAGTACCTGGGCGTGAAGCGCAGCGACGGCCAGGTTGTGACGGTGGGCGAGATCATCGTCCGCCAGCGGGGCACCAAGATCCACCCCGGTGCGAACGTGGGCCGCGGCAAGGACGACACCCTGTTCGCGCTGGTTGACGGCATCGTGAAGTTCAGCCGCAAGGGCGCCGACCGGAAGCAGGTTTCGGTTCTGCCCATCGAGGTGGCCGTCGAGGCGTAAGACGGAGACCCGAGGCCCCAGCACCCTGGCGGTGCTGGGGCCTCTTCCACGGCGGCGCCTGGCCACATACGGCGCACCGGGCGGGCGAAGGCTAGCCATGAGAACGAGGTCTGGGGCGTGATGCCATGTTTGTGGATGTCGCCCGCATCTACGTGAAGGGCGGCGACGGGGGGCGGGGCTCCAACGCGGTCCGGAGGGAGAAGTTCATCCCCATGGGCGGACCGTGGGGCGGAGACGGCGGCCGGGGCGGCGACGTCGTCTTCGTGGTGGACCCCGGGCTGAACACCCTCGTCGATTTCAAGTACCAGAAGCACTTCAAGGCCGAACGGGGCGAGCACGGCGGCCCGAAGAGGATGCACGGCCGGAAGGGCGAGGACCTGGTGGTGAAGGTGCCCCCGGGCACCGTCGTGAAGGACGACGACACCGGCGAAATCCTCTTCGACCTGGTGGAGCCCGGCCAGCGCGCAGTCGTGGCCCGGGGGGGCCGCGGGGGTCGCGGCAACATGCGCTTCGCCACGCCTACCAACAAGTGCCCCACCTTCTACGAGAAGGGCGAGCCGGGAGAGGAGCGCTGGCTGCTGCTGGAACTGAAGGTGGTGGCCGACGCGGGCCTGGTCGGCTTCCCCAACGCCGGCAAGTCCACCTTCCTCTCCGCCGTGAGCGCCGCCCGGCCCAAGATCGCCAACTATCCCTTCACCACCCTGAGCCCCGTCCTCGGCGTTGTCGACCTTGGCGAGGGGCGCTCGTTCGTCATCGCCGACATCCCCGGCCTCATCGAGGGGGCGCACCAGGGCGTGGGCCTCGGGCACGAGTTCCTGCGCCACGTCGAGCGCACCAAGGTGCTGATCCACGTGCTGGACGGCGCCGGCACTGAGGGGCGCGACCCGCTGAGTGACTTCGACGTCATCCAGCAGGAGCTGCGCGCCTACAACCCGGAACTGGCCGAGCGGCCGACCCTGGTGGCGTTCAACAAGATGGACCTGCCGGACGCCCGGGAGAACCTGCCGCGGGTCCGCGCCGCCCTTGAGGCCCGGGGCTATCGCGTCTTCCCGATCTCCGGCGCCACCCGGGAGGGCTTCCGCCCGCTCCTGGAGGCGGCGTACGACCTGATCCGGCAGTGGGTGCCGCCGGAGCCCGCGGCGCCCGAGGCGGAGAAGGTCTACCGGCCGAAGGAGGACGAGTGGCGGGTCTACCGCTATGGCGGCATCTGGCACGTGGCGGGGCGCGACATCGAGCGGCTCGTCGCCATGACCATGTGGGAGAACGACGAGGCCGTGCAGCGATTCATGCGCATCCTGAAGGCGAAGGGCGTCGAGCAGGCCCTGCGCGACGCCGGCGCCCAGGACGGCGACACCGTGCGGATCTGCGACATCGAATTCGTGCTGACGGACGACCCCGAGTGACCCTGCGGGGCCGCCCGCGGCGGAGAGGATGAATGGCAGCGTGGAGCTCACCGGCAAGCAGAAGCGCTTCCTGCGGGCGATGGGCGTGACGATGAACCCGATCCTGATCGTCGGCAAGGAGGGCGTGACCGAGGGCGTGATCGCACAGGCCGACGGGGCGCTGCGGGCGCGGGAGCTGATCAAGGGTCGCGTCCTCAAGACGGCCCCCGACGACCCCGAGGCGGTGGCGGCCGAGGTCGCCGAACGCACCGGGGCGGCTCTGGTGCAGGTGGTGGGGCGGAACTTCCTGCTCTTCCGGCGGAACCCCGAGGAGCCTCGCATCGAGCTGCCCGACTGACAGGGGGTGGTGAGGTGGCGCGCGTCGCCATCCTCGGCGGCACCTTCGATCCGATTCACCTGGGCCACCTGGCCGCGGCCCAGGGCGTGGTGCATCTGGCCGGCGTCGAGCGGGTGATCTTCCTGCCCAACCGGGAGCCGCCCCATAAGGCAGGACAGCCGGTGACGCCGGCCATTCACCGCGCAGCGATGGTCAGGCTGGCGATCGCGGGGAACCCGTCCTTCGAGTTCTCGGACCTGGAACTCCGTCGGGAGGGTCCCTCGTATACCGTGGAGACGGTCCGGGCGCTGCAGGCGCAGCACCCGGACTGGGAGGCCGCGTTCATCATCGGGATGGACAGCCTGCTGGAGATCACCACGTGGCGGGAATACCAGACCCTGTTGCAGATGACGGACTGGTTGGTGGTCACCCGCCCGGGGTACGACCTGGACCGCGGGCGGCAGATGCTGGCCGATCTGGGGCCGCGCCTCGCGGCCCGCATTCGGGTGCTGGAGATCCCCGGGGTGGCGGTGTCCTCCACCCGGCTCCGGCAGCTGGCGGCGACCGGGTACCCGCTCCGGTACCTGGTTCCTGATGCGGTGGTGGCCTACATCGAAGAGCACGGGCTGTACCGCGGGAAGGACCCTGCCTGACGCGGCGGCCCGACCGGGAGGAAGCGACATGGCGGAGTGGAACGTGCTCGAGGCGGCGCTGCAGAGCCGGGTGACGGGCGAGCGCCTGGCCCACACGTACCGGGTGCTGGAGACCGCCCGCCGCCTGGGCCGGATCCACGGCGCGGACGAGACCCGTGTGGCAGTGGCCGCCCTGCTTCACGATTACGCCAAGCCCCTGCCGCCGGCGGAGTTGCTGCGCGAGGCGTTCCGCCTGGGCCTGAATCCCGACCCGGTGGAGCGGGCCGCGCCGCACCTCCTGCACGGGCCGGTGGCGGCCCGCCAGCTCCAGGAGCAGGGGCTGGTCACCGACCCGGAGGTCCTGCAGGCCATCGCCAGCCACACCACCGGCCGGGCGGGCATGAGCCTGCTGGAGAAGATCGTGTTCCTGGCCGACTATGTGGAGCCGGGGCGGAAGTTTCCGCGCGTGGAGGCGATCCGCGCCGAGGCCGAGCGAGACCTGGACCGGGCGCTGCTTCACGCCCTGGACAACTCGCTGGTCTACCTGGTGGAGCGGGGGTGGCTGATCCACCCCGCCTCCGTGGAGACGCGCAACTGGCTCCTGCAGCAGATCGGGCAGTAGCGTGTAGAGAGGGGGACAGGCGGGCGTGCGGTGGGGAAGGAGGCTGGCCCTGGCGGCGGTGCTCCTGCTCGTTGGCGGCCTGGTTTACGTGGCCGCCTCCCTGGGCGTGGCCGTGCAGCGCAGCTACAATCCCGTTCCCGCCGAGGTGCCCCCGGCGGTGCGCGCGACCCCCGTGCAGGCCGGCGAGCGCATCAACGTGCTGGTCATGGCCCTCGACCGGGAGGCAGTGCGCACCGACGTGCTGATCCTCGTCTCTCTGGACCTGGAGGAGAAGCGGGTCGGGGCGGTGCAGATTCCCCGGGACACCCGGGCGTTCCTGGCCGGCGAGGGCACCATCGAGAAGGTGAACCACGCCTATGCCTACGGGGTGCGCGACCAGGACCCCGCGTTCCCGCCGGAGCTGCGCGCGCTGAAGACGGTCGAGGGGCTCCTGGGCGTTCGCATCCACCACACGGTCGTGGTCGACATGGAGGCCTTTATCCGGGCCATCGACGCGATCGGCGGGGTGGAGGTCGACATTCCTTTCAGAATGGAGTATGACGACCCGGATCAGGATCTGCATATCCATTTTGAACCTGGACCGCAAATACTTGACGGGCGTCGGGCGCTTGATTATGTGCGCTGGCGGCACAACAATGATGGTACGGGGTATCCCGACGAGGACCTGGGCCGCATCCGGGCTCAGCAGGCGTTCATCCGCACGGTGGTTGCCCAGATGACCAGCCCGGGCAACCTCGTGCGGCTGCCCGTGCTCCTGCCGCAGCTCGCCGGCTACGTGCAGTCGAGCATCGAGCCCGCCCGCCTGCCCGAGTTGGTGACCCTGGCCTCCGGCCTCAGCCCGGAACGCGTGGAGATGGTCACCCTCCCGGGCACCACCGCAAGCCTGTACGATGAAAAGCTCGGGCAGTACGTAAGTTACTACGTTCACGACCCCGCAGCGACCCGGCGGCTCGTCGACCGGATAGTGAACGGCATCGACCCGGAGCGGGCCGCATCCGTTGCGGTGGCGGTGGCCGCCGCAGCGGGCGACGCCCGGGCGGAGGCCGTCGCCAGCCGCCTGGCGGAGCAGGGTTTTCGGGTGGAGCGAACCGGTCCGCCCGCGGACAGCCCGGCCGTGGTGCGCATCATACCGGGCGGCGACGAAGCCGGCAGTCTGATGGTCGCTCGATCGCTGCTCGCCCAGGGGTACCCGGTGGAGATGGTGACCGGCGAAACGGCGGGAGACGGGCCGGTGCAGGTGATTCTGCCGGCTCAGGAGGAACCAGACGGGTAAGGGCGAATAGGGTGAACCAAACGATAAGATTATTTTTGCGAAAGGGGAATGCCGGATTGACTGATTCCGCCGAGATGGCCCAGTGGGCTGCTTTCGCTGCTGACGAGAAGAAGGCCCGGGACGTCCGCATCCTCGACATCCGCGGCATCAGCCCGGTCGCCGACTACTTCGTGATCTGCTCCGGCAACAGCGGTATACACGTGCGGGCCATCGCAGACCACGTGGAGAAGCAGCTCACCGAGAAGGGGCTGTCGCTCGATCACGCGGAGGGCTACCGGGCCGGCCGGTGGGTCCTGCTGGACTTCGGCGACCTGGTCGTCCACGTGATGCAGGATGAGGAGCGGGCCTTCTACAACCTGGAGCGGCTCTGGGGCGATGCGGTGGAGGTCGCAGTCAGAACGCCGGCTGCGGGATAGGGTTTGGTCAGGTTACGGGACGGCGATACGCCGTCCCGTTTTTCGTACACACTAAGTCCACACCTCAGCGAGGGGGCGATGGGCGATGCGTCGGGGCTGGCGGTACTTCCTGATTGCGGTCCTGCTGCTCTTTCTGGGGGCCGGGGCAGGTCTGGGCGCCTTCGTCGCGCGGGCAGTCGCCAGCGCCCCGAAGCTGGACGAGATCAACTGGGCGACCAACACGGTCATCTACGACCGGGAGGGCAACGAGATCTACGAACTGCACGCGGGCGAGAACCGCACGCCGGTGAAGATCAGCCAGGTTCCGCCCATCGTCCGCGACGCCTTCATCGCCGTCGAGGATCCGCGGTTCCGCCGGCACCACGGGATCGACCTGCGGGGCCTCGCCCGGGCCGCCTGGCGCACCGGGCTCCACCTGCTGCGCCTGCCCGGGGGCCGCGTGGAGGGCGGCTCCACCATCACGCAGCAGCTGGCCCGCAGCGGCTGGCTCACCCAGGAGGTCACGCTCACGCGCAAGATCCAGGAGGCCTGGATTGCGATTCAGCTGGAGCGGCGCTATTCCAAGGACCAGATCCTGGAGATGTACCTGAACCAGATCTACTTCGGCCAGGGCGCCTACGGCATCCAGGCGGCGGCCGAGACCTTCTTCGGCAAGGACGTGGGTGAACTGAACCTGGCCGAGGCGGCCCAGCTGGCCGGCATGGTCAATGGGCCGTCCCTCTATGACCCCTATGTCGACATGGAGGCCTCCCTCCGCCGCCGGAACGTGGTGCTGGCGGCCATGCTCCGGGAGGGCGTGATCGACCAGGCCCAGTACGAGGAGGCCCTCGCCTTCCGGCCCACCTTGCGCCGGACCGTGCACAGCGCCGAGCCGCAACAGAAAGGGAACGCCTTCATCGACTACGTCATCAACATCCTCACCGCCAGCCAGCCGGGGCTGGCCGAGCGGTACGGGCTGAAGCTGAAGGATCCGGAGTCGGTGGCGCGTGCCGGCCTGAAGGTCTACACCACCCTGGACTCCCGCATCCAGGCGATCGCCGAGCAGGCGGTGGCGGAGCAGATGGACGCGGCCGACGTGGCCTACGGCATCCCCGCCGACGGGCCCCGCCCGGAGGTCGCGGTGGTGGTGATGAACGTCCGCACCGGTGAGGTGCTGGCGATGGTGGGCGGCCGCCAGCGGCAGGGCATGCTGGAGTTCAACCGGGCCACAGACGCCCTGCGACAGCCCGGGTCGGCCATCAAGCCCATCGTCGCCTACCTGCCGGCCCTGGAGGCGGGCATGTCGCCCGCCACCATCCTCGACGACGCGCCGGTGCGTCTCTCTAACGACGGCACCACGGTCTGGCCGCAGAACTACGACTACCGCTACCGCGGGCTGAAGCCCGCCCGCTACGGCGTGGAGCAGTCGCTCAACCCGATGGCCGTGCGGGCCATGCAGTACGGCGGGGGCCCGTGGGTGGGGGCCGACCTGGCCCGCCGGCTCGGGCTCACGACGATCCTGCAGGAGGACGAGAACCTGGCCCTGGCCCTCGGCGGCATCTCGAAGGGCGTGACGCTGCTGGACATGACCACGGCGTTCGGCGCCGTGGCCAACATGGGGGTGAAGGTCGACCCGGTGGTGATCACCCGGGTGGTCGACCGCACCGGCGAGGTCCTGTTCGAGGCCCGGCCCCGCCAGGAGCAGGTGGTCAGCCGGGGTGCCGCCTATCTGATGATCGACATGATGAAAGACGTGGTCCGCCGCGGCACTGCCTACGCCTTCACCGGCGGCTTCCGGGGCTGGCCGGCCGCGGGCAAGACGGGAACCACGGAGGAGAACCGCGACGCCTGGTTCATCGGCTTTACGCCCGACCTGGTGACCGCCGTCTGGAACGGTTACGATGACCCCAACAACCACTTGCCCTGGACCGGCGCGTACGTGCCGGTGCAGATCTGGAACCGCATCATGACACAGGTGGTGACCGAGCCGCCGGAAGACTGGCCCCAGCCGCCCGAGGTGGTGTGGGTGACCGTCTGCCGGCTGACCGGGATGCTGCCTGACGCCAACTGCCCGCAAGACCAGGTGGTGCGGGACCTGTTCCTGCAGGGGAGCGAGCCGAAGTCCGCCGGCGACCTGCTCGTGCGGGCGAAGGCCGTGCAGGTGACCGTGCCGGGCCCGGACGGCCGCCCTGTTTACAAGGAGTGGCAACTGTGGCGGCCGGGCTGCGCCGGAACGCCCGTCGAGCGGGTGTTCATCCGCCGTCCGGAACCGCTGGTGAGGCACCCCACCGAACCGTGGAACCCGAGGTACCTGCCGGCCGACATCGCCGACCAGTTGCCGACCGCCGCCTGCCAGCCCGGTTCGCCGTGGGACTGGCTGCCGGGGGCGGACGAGCCGGACCTCCCGGAAGAGGAGGAACCGGAGGAGCCGGAGGAGCCGGCCGAGCCGGAGGAGCCTGCGGAAGAGGAGGAGGCGCCCCAGACGCCGGAAGCGGAGGACGAAGTACCCCGGCCGGCCCAGGAGCAGGACGAGCTTGCGCCCTTGCAGGAAGGGCTCGGGTGACCCTAAGGTCGGGCGAAAATCACAGTTCTCAGCGTGCAGTGACGTGAAGGAATTCCGCCCTTCCGCAGGGAAGTCGCCACCAGGCGACCAGATCGTCCAGAAGGCGACGCGGGAGGGCGGGACTGTGGAGAACTTCATCATCCAGTTGGCCCCGCAGGTGCTGGACAGCCTCCACGACGGGGTGGTGGCGGTGGATGACGCCGGGATCGTCGTCTACGTCAACCAGGCAAACACGCGCATCACCGGGCTCACCCGGGAGCAGGTGATCGGCCGCCATGTCCGCCACGTGGTGCCCGGTTCGCACATCCTCGACGTGCTGGAGACGGGCCGGCCGCTCATCGGGGTGCAGACCAGGGTCTTCGACCACGTGGTGGTCTCCAACATCGTGCCCGTCTACGACCAGGGGCGGATGGTGGGCGTGGTCTCCGTGTTCCGGGACATCACCGAAATCCTGTCCCTGTCCCGGGCGCTGGCCGAAGCGCGCAACACCATTGACCTGCTCCGCAGCAACCTCACGGCCCCGTCGCTCACCGAGGATGGGGTCATCATCGGCAACAGCCCGGTGGCGCAGCGGACGTACCTGACGGCCCGGAAGGCCGCCACGGTGGACTCGCCGGTGCTCATCGAGGGCGAGAGCGGCACAGGCAAGGAGGTCGTCGCCCGCCTCATTCACAACCACAGCGCCCGGCGGGAACAGCCGCTGATCGCGGTGAACTGCGCGGCGATTCCCGCCTCGCTGCTGGAGAGCGAGCTCTTCGGCTACGAGGAGGGCGCCTTCACGGGTTCCCGGAAGGGGGGCGCCCGGGGCTGTTCGAACTGGCCGACGGGGGTACCCTCTTCCTGGACGAGATCGGCGACCTGGAGCTGGGGCTGCAGGCCAAGCTGCTCCGGGCCCTGCAGAGCGGCGAGATCCGCCGGGTCGGGGGCTCTCAGGTCCGCCGGGTGAACGTGCGCATCATCTCGGCGACCAACCGCAATCTTGCCCGGCTGGTGCGGGACAAGCAGTTCCGCGAGGACCTCTACTACCGGCTGCGGGTGATTCACCTGGTGCTGCCGCCCCTCCGGGAGCGCCGGGAGGACATTCCGCTCTTCCTGGAACAAGCGCTCCGGCGCACCTGCGAGCGGCTGGGTCGGCCCCAGATGAGCTTCACGCCGGCTGCCGTGCGGGCCCTGATGGCCTACCCGTTCCCCGGCAACATCCGGGAACTGGAGAACGTGGTGGAGCAATCGGTGGTGATGGCGGAGGGCGATCTGATCGACGTGGCCGACCTGCCGCCGGAGGTGGTGGGCGCGGACGCCGGGGATACCTGGTCGCCGGCTTCGGCCGACGCCGCGGGCGTGCGGCCCGAACACCTGCCGACCCTGGAGGAGGCGGAGCGACGGCTCCTCGAGGCGGGACTCAGGGCGTTCGACTCCAAGGTGGCCCTCGCCCGCCACCTGGGCATCGGCCGGGCGACGCTGTACCGGAAGCTGGCCAGGTATGGGCTGGACTAGCAACTGTCTCGTTTGGATACAGGATGAGACGCCTTGTGTATCAATTTGAAACGCATCAGGGCCGGAGAGCAGTCTCCGGCCCTGATTCCGTCGTTGGCATGGTGCTTGCATCCTACTTAAGGCGTATTCCTTCAAACCATTTTTCCTGCCATAGAAGGAGGAGTCAGCCATGCCTAAGGGCGAGCCTTTCAAGATCAAGATGGTGGAACCGATCCGCCTGATCCCGCGGGAGGAGCGGGAGAAGGCGATCAAGGCGGCACACTATAACCCGTTCTTCCTGCGGTCGGCCGACGTGTACATCGACCTGCTCACCGACTCCGGCACCGGCGCCATGAGCCAGTTCCAGTGGTCGGCGATGATGCTGGGCGACGAGGCGTATGCCGGCGCCAGCAGCTACTTCAAACTGAAGGAAGCCGTCACCGACATCACCGGGTACGAGTACGTCATCCCGACCCACCAGGGCCGCGGCGCCGAGAAGAGCGTCTTCTCGCAGATCGTCCGTCCTGGCATGTACGTGCTCTCCAACATGTTCTTCGACACCACCCGCGGCCACGTGCAGCTGGCGGGCGGCCGTCCGGTGGACCTGCTGACGGATTATCCCACCGAGGAGTACCACCCGTTCAAGGGCAACATGGACACGGCGAAGCTGGAGCAGTTCATCGCGGAGCACGGCGCCGAGAACATCGCCTGCATCGTGATGACTGTGACCAACAACTCGGCCGGCGGCCAGCCCGTCTCGATGGCCAACATCCGGGAGACGTACCAGATCGCCAAGAAGTACGGCCTGCTGGTGCTGTTTGACGTGGCCCGGTACGCGGAGAACTGCCACTTCATCCGGATGCGGGAGGAAGGCTATCAGAACAAGCTGCCCATCGAGATCGCCCGGGAGATGTTCTCGTATGGCGACGGCCTGATGATGAGTGCGAAGAAGGACGCACTGGTGAACATCGGCGGCCTGCTGGCCTTCCGGGACGAGGAGCTGTACACGAAGGTCGGCGGTGCGGTGGTGCCCTTCGAGGGCTTCCTCACCTACGGCGGCCTGGCGGGCCGCGACCTGGAGGCCATGGCGGTGGGCCTCCGGGAGGCGCTGGACCCGGAGTACCTGGCGTACCGGGTGGGCCAGGTGGAGTACCTGGGCAAGCTGCTACGGGACGCCGGGGTGCCGATCCAGTGGCCGGTGGGCGGCCATGCGGTGTTCGTCGATGCGGCGAAGTTCCTGCCGCACATCCCGTGGGACCAGTTCCCGGGGCATGCGCTGACGGTGGCGCTGTATCTGGAAGGCGGCGTGCGTGCGGTGGAGGTCGGCTCGCTGATGATGGGCCGCGACCCGGAGACGGGCGAGAACGTGCGGAGCCCGTTCGAGTTCACCCGGCTGGCGATTCCGCGGCGGGTCTACACGAACCAGCACATGGAAGACGTGGCCGAGGCCGTGATCAACGCATTCCAGAAGCGCGACCAGATCCGGGGCGTCAAGTTCACCAAGGAGCCCAAGGTGCTGCGCCACTTCACCGCCCACTTCGACCTGGTGTAGTTCGGATGCTGAAACGGCCCCGGCTGCACCCCCACGAGTCGGGGCCGTCTCTCCTACCTCGACGAATCAGAGGAGGCCGCACGCATGGCAGAACAGCGCGATCAGTGGAAATCCAGGTCCGGCTTCATCTTCGCCACCATCGGCGCTGCCGTGGGGCTCGGGAACTTCTGGCGCTTCCCGTTCATGGCGTACCAGAACGGCGGCGGTGCGTTCCTGCTGCCCTACTTCGTGGCGCTGCTCACGGCTGGCGTACCGCTCATGATCCTGGAATTCGGGTTCGGGCACAAGATGCGCACAGCCACCATCACGGCCTTCAAGAACCTGAACCGGCGCTTCGAGTGGGTCGGCTGGTGGCAGATCACCGTTCCCGTCGTGGTCGTGACTTACTACAGCGTGATCATCTCGTGGGCTCTTCGCTACCTGATCCTCAGCTTCACCCAGGCCTGGGGGGAGGATCCCGGCACCTTCTTCAACGTCGACGTCCTCGGGGTGACCTCGGGCCCGCTGGAGTTCGGCGGCATCCGCTGGGCCATCCTCGCGGCTGTCGCGCTGATCTGGTTGGCCAACTACTACATCTCGTCCCAGGGCATCTCCGGCGGCATCGAGAAGGCATGCAAGTTCATGACGCCCTTCCTGGTCGTCGCGATGATCATCTTCGTGATCCGCGGTGTCACGCTGCCGGGTGCCAGCTATGGCCTGAACTACTTCCTGAACCCCGACTTCAGCAAGATCGCCGATCCCGGCGTGTGGGTCGCCGCGTACAGCCAGGTCTTCTTCTCCACCACCCTGGCCGTGGGCGTGATGATCGCCTATGCCAGCTACCTGCCCAAGGGCTCTGACCTGTCCAACAACGCCTTCATCACCGTCTTCGCGAACTCGTCCTTCGATTTCATGGCAGGTCTGGCCGTTTTCTCGACCCTGGGTTACGCCGCCGTCAAGGCCGGGGTGCCCTTCGAGGAGATGGCGGTGGCCGGTGCCGGCGTGGCGTTTGTCGCTTTCCCCAAGGCCGTCTCGATGCTGCCCGGACCGTTCTGGCTCCAGTCGCTCTTCGGCATCCTGTTCTTCGCCGCCCTGCTGCTGGCCGGCATCTCCTCGTCGATCTCCCAGATGGAGTCCTTCGCCTCGGCGGTGATCGACCGCTTCGGTGTGGACCGGAAGAAGCTGCTGGGCTGGTTCTCCCTCATCGGCTTCGCTTTCAGCTCCCTGTTCGCCACCGGCGCCGGCGTGCACATCCTGGACATCGTGGACCACTTCGTGGGCAGCTACGCCATCGCGGTGCTGGGCCTGGTGGAGGCCATCGTGCTCGGCTACTTCATGGGCACCGCCAAGATCCGGGAGCACGTGAACCTTACCTCCGACATCCGCGTTGGGCTCTGGTGGGACGTGCTGGTGAAGTATGTCACCCCGGTCCTGCTGGGTTACAACGTGATCTCCAACTTCATCAACGAGTTCCGGGAGCCGTACGCCGGCTACCCGACCGGCGCCCTGGTGCTCTTCGGCTGGACCGTGGCCATCGCCATGTTCGGGTTCTCCATGATCATGCAGATGCGTTCGCAGCAGCTTGATCTGAGCCAGAAGGGGGTTGGGTAGCCATGCCGCAGCAGGGGCTTCTGCCGGGCTCGCTTGTGATGCTCGTCTTCGGCATCGCGTTGCTCTGGGGCGGACTCACCTTCTTCATCACCACCGCGTTGCGGGCCGAGAAGAAGAAGGAACATCAGCACGGCTAGCCGCAGTGGCTGGATGTCGCCGGAACCCGCTTGGGGTTCCGGCGACGTGTTTCAAGTTGCGGTGCGCCCTTGACTTTGGCGCGCATGCGCGCCATAATCAAGTGTAATTCGCAATCTGATTGCTGGAAGGCGATGACGGGGAGCAGTAGCCCCTCCACCGCTTTCAGAGAGCCGCCGGCAGGTGCGAGGCGGCAGCGTGTGGGCGGCGAACCTCGCCCCGGAGCCGCACGGGCGAACCCCGGGCATGAACCCGGCCCGTAGCCCGTGCCGGGAGCGGCCCGTTACAGCCGGGAGAGCAGGGCCTGCTCCGTCAGGCCAAGCAGGGTGGTACCGCGGGAGCAACGGCTCTCGTCCCTTCGTGGGACGAGAGCCTTGTCATCTTTCGCAGCTTTTCATCCAGAGGAGGTCCAACCAACCTATGGCAGAAGACCGGTTCGATTTCCGAGAAGCCGAGCCGCGCTGGCAGCGCCGGTGGGAGGAAGAGGGCCTGTACAAGGTCGAGCGCGACCCGTCGAAACCCAAGTATTACGCGCTGGCCATGTTCCCGTATCCGTCGGGCAAGCTGCACATGGGCCACGTGCGCAACTACACCATCGTCGACGTGATCGCCCGTTACCGGCGCATGCGGGGGTACAACGTGCTGCACCCCATCGGGTTCGACTCCTTCGGCATGCCGGCGGAGAACGCCGCCATCCAGCACGGCGCCAACCCGGCCGTGTGGACGAAGCAGAACATCGCCGAGATGACGGAGCAGCTGAAGCAGCTGGGCTTCTCCTACGACTGGTCGCGGGCGGTCTACACCTACCGCGAGGACTACTACCGGTGGACCCAGTGGCTCTTCCTGCAGTTCTACAAGAAGGGCCTGGCCTACAAGAAGACCGCCCCGGTGAACTGGTGCCCCTCCTGCCAGACGGTGCTGGCCAACGAGCAGGTGGAGGACGGCCGGTGCTGGCGCTGCGACTCCGAGGTCACGAAGAAAGACCTGTCCCAGTGGTTCTTCCGCATCACGCAGTACGCGGACGAACTGCTGGAAGACCTGAAGCTGCTGGAGGGCGGCTGGCCGGACCAGGTGCGCATCATGCAGCAGAACTGGATCGGCCGCTCCGAGGGCGCAAGGGTCGAGTTCACGCTGGTGGCCACGGGCGACAAGATCCCGATCTTCACCACCCGGCCGGACACGATCTACGGCGTTACCTTCATGGTGGTCGCACCGGAGCATCCGATCGTGGAGAAGATCTGCACCTCCGGCCTGGTCCCGGAGGAGCGGGTGGCCGCCATCCGGGCCTTCCAGGAGCGGATGAGGACCCTGAGCGAGATCGCCCGCACGTCGACGGAGGCGGAGAAGGAAGGCCTGTACACCGGGCTGGACGTGATCAACCCGTTCAACGGTGAGAAGGCCCAGCTCTGGATCGCCAACTACGTGCTGATGGACTACGGCACCGGCGCCGTGATGGGCGTGCCGGCCCACGACCAGCGGGACTTCGAGTTCGCGCAGAAGTACGGGCTGCCCATCAAGGTGGTCATCCAGAACCCCGAGCGCAGCCTGAAGGCCGAGGAGATGACCGAGGCCTACGTGGATCCCGGCATCATGGTCAACTCCGGCCCCTTCGACGGTACCCCCAACCTCGAGGGCATTCCGAAGGTGATCGCCTACGCCGAGGAGAAGGGCTTCGGCCAGAAGACGGTCACTTACCGGCTGCGGGACTGGCTGATTAGCCGCCAGCGGGCCTGGGGCGCGCCGATCCCCATCGTCTACTGCGACAAGTGCGGCACGGTCCCCGTGCCGGAGAAGGACCTGCCCGTACGGCTGCCGGATGACCTGGACTTCACCGGCGAGGGCGCTTCGCCGCTGGCCCGTCACCAGGGTTTCGTCAACACCACCTGCCCGCAGTGCGGCGGCCCCGCCCGGCGGGAGACCGACACGATGGACACCTTTGTCTGCTCCTCCTGGTACTACCTGCGCTACTGCGACGCCCACAACGCCGAGAAGCCCTGGAACCCGGAGGACGTGGACTACTGGATGCCGGTGGACCAGTACGTCGGCGGCATCGAGCACGCCGTGCTGCACCTGCTCTACTCCCGCTTCTTCACGAAGGTGCTGCGCGACATGGGGCTGGTGAAGGTCGACGAGCCCTTCGCCCGGCTGCTCACCCAGGGGATGGTGCTCAAGGATGGCAGCAAGATGTCCAAGTCCAAGGGCAACATCGTCTCCCCGGAGGAGATGATGGCCAGGTACGGCGCGGACGCCTCCCGGCTGTTCATCATGTTCGCGGCGCCGCCCGAACGTGACCTGGACTGGTCCGACGCCGGCATTGAAGGGGCCTACCGGTTCGTCAACCGCTTCTACCGTATGGTGATGTCGGCGCTGCCCGCGTATCGGCGTGCCCGGAGCCTGGTGGCGGCCGATGGCTCTTCGGCGGACGGTGCGCTCTCCGAGGCCGAAATCGCCGCCGGCCTGGCCCGGGTGGCCCCGAGCCTGACGGCGGAGGACCGGGAGCTGCGGCGGGTGATCCACGCCACGGTGAAGCGCATCACCGCCGACCTGCACGAGCGGTTCGCCTTCAACACCGCCATCTCGGGCCTGATGGAGATGACCAATGCCATCTATGCGTACCGGGACAAGGTGAACGCGGAGGAGGGCGACGCCAGCGCACTGGTGCTGGCAGAGGCCATTCACAAGGCCGTGCTGATCATCGCCCCGTTCTGCCCGCACCTGGCCGAGGAACTCTGGTCGCAGATGGGCCATACCCGCTCCATCCACCGGGAGTCCTGGCCCACCTACAACGAGGAGGTCGCCAGGGCCGAGACGGTGGAGATCGTGGTGCAGATCAACGGCCGGGTGCGCGACCGGATGGAGGTGCCGGCCGGCATCAGCGCCGCCGAGATGGAGCGGGTGGCCCTGGCCTCCGAGAAGGTGCAGGCACTGGTGGCCGGGAAGCAGATCGTGAAGGTGGTCCCGGTGCCGGGCAAGCTGGTCAACATCGTGGTGAAAGGGTAAGCAGAAGCGGTCGAGGGGTGGGCGTGGTGGGGGCG
>NZ_JBFNEH010000033.1:0-47088 GCF_040797425.1 Symbiobacterium sp.
GGCCGGTCTTCTCCAGGTAGGTGCCCCACTCGTAGGTGACGATCTCCGCCTCGATGCCGACCTCGCGCAGGTAGTTCTGGATGGCGACGCCGATGCGCTCCGGCTGCGGCATGTAGGGCCGCGGCACCGGCATGGCCCAGAGCTCGGTCTTCAGCGGGTTGTCCGGACCGTAGCCCGCCTCGGCCAGCAGCTGCTTCGCCTTCTCCGGGTCGTACTCGTACTTGGGCACGTCGGGGTTGTGACCCCAGACCGACGGCGGCAGCGGCGAGATGGCCGGGATGCCCAGGCCGCGGTAGAAGGCGGTGTTCAGCTCGTCCTTGTTGATGGCGTGGTTGATCGCCCGGCGGACCAGCACGTTGTCGAAGGGCGGCTTCTGGGTGTTGAAGGCCAGGTAGCCCACGTTCATCGGCGGCCGTTCGACGATGTCGAACTGGCCCGTCGCCTGGATCGTGGGCAGGAAGGCGGGCTCGACGCCGTCCATCACGTCCAGCTCGCCGGCCTGGAGGGCCACGAGGCGGGCGTTGTTGTCAGGGATGGAGCGGTAGATCAGCCGGTCGATGGCCGGCCGGCCGCCCCAGTAGTCGGGGTTGGCCTCCAGCACGATGCGGTCACCCTTCGTCCAGGAGACGAACTTGAACGGGCCCGTGCCCACGGGCTGGGTGTTCAGCCCCTCGGGGTTCTCCTGCAGCGCCTTGGGGCTGGCGATGGCGAAGGGCACCATGGCGATGTCCTGGAGGAACGACGCCTGCACCTGCTTCAGCACGAACTTGACGGTGTACTCGTCCACCACGACGACGTCCTGGATCACCGAGTCCTCGTCAAACCCGCCGAACATGTAGCTGTAGTACGGGAACTCACCGCCCACGTGCAGCGGGTTGGAGGTGTCGCGCCAGCGGTCGAAGTTGATCTTCACGGCCTCGGCATTGAACGGCGTGCCGTCGTGGAACTTCACCCCCTGGCGCAGCTTGAAGGTCCACTCCAGGCCGTCCGCGCTGGGCTCCCACTCCGTGGCCAGCACCGGCACGACCTCGGTGCTGCCCGGCGCGTAGTCCAGCAGCCCCTCGTAGATCTGGTGCGTCACCTTGAACGATTCCCCGTCGGTCACCTGAATCGGGTCCAGCGACACCGAGTCGCCGCCGCGCCCCCAGACCAGCACCTTCTCCTGCGCGGCCGGCGGCTGCGTCTCCGTCTGCTGCGGGGCCTGCGTCCCGCCGTTCTGCTCCGTTTGCGTCCCGGTGTCGGGGCCCTGGGAGCTGGAGCCGCCGCTGCAGGCTGAGAGCACCATCGCGGCGACGAGCAGCAGCCCGACCGCCCACCGGAACCGCCTCGTGCGAACGCGCATGTTCCGAATCCCTCCCTCTGTGTGTACCGGGCGAACGCACCCGGGGGTTAAGACTATGAGGTTTGACGTTCGGGGCCGTCATTCCTCTTGGAAAACTCTAATTCCCTTCACTCTTCCTACTGTCGAAATTGCGTGCTGCCCGCACGGAGCAGAACCAGCCGGCGAGCACCCGGGCCCGGCGAGACCGGTGCGGGCCACACCCGGAAACAGGGGGCCGGGGGCACGGGCGCGCAAAGAGGTCCGACCGGGCGGCTCTCCAGGCCACCCGGCCGGACCTTTGGCCCTTAGTTGTAGATCAGCCATTCGAAGTGCCAGTTCTCGTTTCCGTGTTCATGCACCGACAGGATCGGCTTGAAGACCCAGTACGTCCCTGTCTTCGGATCGTATTCGACCTCGTTCGGGCTGAACGTCGTGGGATAGTTCGGGTACTCGCCCACGTGCACGAGCAGGAGCGTCACGTCCTGTTCGGGCGGGTAGAACGCGTTGAAGCTGCTTGCGACCACCCACATGTAGAACTCGACGATTTCCTCATTGGCTCTGAGATCCCCGACGACCATGCCTTTCGCCAGGTTGTAGTGGGCCTCGGTGTCCAGGACGGCGACGATGTACTCGGGGGCCTCCCAGGGTCGCGCGTTTTCGTTGGGCATGATGAAGTACTGCACCGGCACCGTCTCCCCGTTCACGATCATCTCGGGGAAGAGCTCGTTCAGGAACGCCGCCAGTTCCGCGGCGCCGCCTCTGCCAAAGCCGGGAAGCGGCTGGGGTGAACCGGCCCGCTGTATGAGCTGCTGGACGAACTTGACCGGGATGGCGAAGTTCAGGTTCTGCCCCTCACGCATCCCGCCAGAGGTGATGCCGATGAGGTTGCCCTGCTTGTCAAACAGGCCGCCGCCGCTGCTGCCGTGCCACGTGGGCGCGGTGATCTGGATCATCTCCTGCCCGCCCAGGGTCCGCACCGCACTGACGATCCCGGTGGAGACGGTGTTGAGAAGGCCAAGCGGGCTGCCGATGGCCACCACCTCCTCGCCGACGCGTGCGGCCGTGTTCCGGAGGGTCACCGGCTCCAGCGTCCCGTTCACCCGCAGCAGGGCCAGGTCATTGGCCTCATCGTACGCCGTCATGCCCTCCACGGGAATGCGCTGGCCCGATTCGGTCACCAGTTCGGCGGACCAGGCCTCGTCGATCACATGGTAATTGGTCACCACGTCGGTCTTGGTCACCGCCACTGCGCTGCCGCTGCTCACCAGCGTGCCCTGCGGACCGAAGACCTCGATCATGAAGACCCGCGGCCGCAGCCGGTTCGCAAGCTGTTCCACGTTCCCCGCGGGCGAGCCCGAACTCGAACTGGAACCGGAATCCGATCCCGATCCGCCCTCCAGTTCGAGCAGCCGCGCCACCGCAATTTCCAGCTGCTTCCGCAACAGGGCGTTCTCCTGCTTCAGGGCCTCGACCTCGGCCTGAAGCATCTTGTTCAGGTTGCTCAGCGTCTCATTCTCAGACTTCAGCGACGCGTTCAGGTCCTTGAGCAGGTCGGCAACAGACTCGTTGGCGCCTGTTCCGGCCGTCCCGTACTGTCCGGACGGGGTCTGGGCCACCGCCACCCCGCCGGCACTGGGGGCCAGCAGGAGCGCCAGCGCCAGCAAGGGCGCCAGGAATGCGGAAAGCCGGGTGCGCCTGCGCAAACCATCTCGCCTCCCCTTCGCGTGTAGGGCCGGACGAACCGGCACCTCCCGCCTTGTGAAATTAGACGCGCACGCCCGGCGTTCCTCTCTGATAACTGCGTTTGGAGTGAAACTTCTTGTGTTTTGACGAGTTCTGCGTATGCCAAAGGCCCCGCTGCCTGCGGGGCCTTCGCCGTCTATCGTCCAAGGGGCCATGCCGCTGCGCCGGCCCGGGCGCTCAGCGCGCCTGGCGCCCGGCGGCGCGCCCGCCATGGGGCCTACTTCGCCTCGTAACGTGCCACGATGCCGCGCCCCAGGTCGAGCACGGCCTCCCGAAGCTGAGGCGGCTCCAACACCTGAGCGCTGCCGCCGAAACCCGCCAGCCAGCGAGCCAGTTCCCCCGTGCCCCTCGTCTCCATGCGCACGATCACCGACCCGTCCGGCTGCTTCTCCACCTGCTGGCTCGGATGCCAGACCGTCTCCTGCACCAGCCGGGCCACGCGCCGGTCGAACCACACGCGCACATGCATGAGCGGGCCGAACTCGATGCCCCACACGTCGCGCAGGTACTCCTCCAGATCGAAGTCGGCAGGGCGCTCGAAGGTGCTGCTCAGTACCTGCGCCTCCAGGATGCGGTTGGCCCGGAAGATGCGAATCTCCTGCCGGAGTTCGCAGTAGCCGATCAGGTAGAGGGCGGTGCCGCGGAAGGCGAGTCCATAGGGGCGGACCACCCGCTCGGTAGGCTCCTCGGCGCTCAACGCCTGGTAGAGGATACGCAGCCGGTGGGGCCCCTCCACGGCGGCCCGGCAGGCGGCCTCCACATCTGGAGACGGAGGCAGCGAGTACGCCTGGATGGGGTCGATCACCAGGGTGCGGTTCACCTCGCTGGCCACCTCCTGCTGCGGCCTCGGCAGCACCGCCAGCAGCTTCTCCCGGGCCGACTGGGCCGCCTTCCCCGCCAGGGGCAGCTTCCGCTCAGCGAAGTCCAGTGCCGCCATCAGGGCCAGGACCTCGTCCGGCTGGAACTGGACCGGCCTCACCCGATAGCTCTCGTCCACCCAGATCCGGCCGTTCTCCCGGATGACGGGCACCCCGCTCTCTTCCAGGAACGCGAGGTCACGGTAGATCGACCGGGGCGTGACCGAGAAGCGTCGGGCCAGGTCCTCCACCCGCGGCCGCCCGCCGCCCATGAGGGCGGTGAGGAGCTGAAAGCGCCGCTGCATGGCACCGTAGGCACCGACGATCACGTGGCATCCCTCCACCGACGGGAAATGCGGGTTCCACCGGTGAATGCCTTCCGCGGCGCGGACGGAAAGTCCTGCCGCCGTCGGCGTGCCAGCCGGTCCGTGGCGGAGTGCGTGCCGTGGGGGGCGGCATTATGTAACCCCGGTCGACCCCTCGCATATGCTGTGGTGGAGGGATCGACCATGATGACACCCATGCAGGGCTTCGGCTGGGGCGGCTGGGGCGACTGGGACGACGACTGGGACGACTGGGGCAACCCGTCCACCATGGGTGGCTGGGGCAACCCGTCGCGCCGCCGTCGGCGTCGCCGGTTCCCGCAGTTCGGCAAGTTCCCCTCGGGCAAGTTCGACAAAATGCCGTGGGGCAAGTTCCCGTGGGGCAAGACCTGGGGCAAGTCTCCCTGGGGGAAGTCTCCCTGGGGCAAGTAACCGTCCTCCAGGCGACCAACATGCACACGCGGCTGCGGGGTCTGCTCCGGACGAAGCAGGCCCCGCAGCGCGTGATTCCCCCAGGTACCCGCCGGGGCAGATGCGATGCCGGTCTCGTTCAGGCGGACGGGCTGGCGGGGGTCCGTAAGGCCGTGCACCCCGCGTCACCTTGCGGCAAAGACGGTACGCGCCTCTTCCATGAACTGGATTGTCTCCGCGCCGTGCCAGCGGGCAGACTCCCGGA
Source organism: Symbiobacterium sp. (assembly GCF_040797425.1). Taxonomy (NCBI): domain Bacteria; kingdom Bacillati; phylum Bacillota; class Clostridia; order Eubacteriales; family Symbiobacteriaceae; genus Symbiobacterium; species Symbiobacterium sp. The sequence goes on from NZ_JBFNEH010000033.1 coordinate 4,921, forward strand.
GGGCCTTCTCCAGCGAGCGCCGCAGCCCCCGGCCGTCGACGTCCCGCAGGTCCAGGTGGAGCCGGTTGACCAGCAGCACGCCGTTCCTGCGGTCCAGTTTCGGGTCGATACAGCCGACCAGGCGGTCGCCGTACAGGATCGGCATGGCGTAGTACCCGAAGCGGCGCTTGCCGGCGGGGGTGTAGACCTCCCACGCGTAGTCGAAGTCGAACAGGTCTTGAAGCCGCTCGCGCCGCCAGAGGAGGTTGTCCAGCGGCGCCAGGAAGCGGACGGTCCGCCTGGGCTCCCAGTCCTCCGCCATCTCCAGCAGCGGCCGGTCTTCCGCCAGGGCGCAGTAGCGGCGCCGCACCCCCTCCACGGCCACCTCCACCCACTCGCCCGCCTCCACCTTCGCCGCCGCCAGGGCCCGGCGCCGCGCGGTGGGGTAGTGCTGCCAGCCGAACCGGAAGTCGCCCAGGTCGACGAGGCGGTAGGCCCGCATGTACTTGTCCAGCAGGAAACGTTGCCACGCCGCCTCGCCCTCGGTGACGTGCGGCGTGGACCAGGGGCGGGAGACGTCGGCCTCGGTGAGGTCCGGCGCCCCGCTGCTCCCGCCGTCGGCGGCGACCGGACTGCCACCCCGATCTTCCGCGCCTGTGCGAACGACGAGATCCCAGAGCAACGGCGAACGGAGATCCATCACGTCCCCCGGCAAGTCCGCCCTCACCTCCTGCGGGACCACCCGCTCGGCCAGGTCGTACCACTTCTCGTTCCCCTCGCGGCGGGCGACGAAGATCTCGCCGCCCAGCCAGAGCAGGTCGATGGCCCGGCCGGACGCCTTGGAGGCCTTGTCGGGCGGATTGTAGCCGATGCCCAGGAGGCGGGGGCCTTCGTTCCCCAAGGTGCGGGGCGGCAGCGGACCTTCCGCATGGAGCCGCTGCAGCACATCGGACATGCTCCCGGCGAGGGTCGTCCTGGCGGGCAGCTGCCGCGCCGCCAGCATGATCGGCCAAAAACGCGGCAGATCCCGCATCGGAAGCACGCAACGGGCATTGGCAAGGTACTCGAACACCTGGCCGGCGGCAAAGAGTCCGTCCAGCATCTCCGGCCGGTAGCCGCCGACCCGGTTGCGCAGCACCAGATGGTGGTTGCGCTCCACCACGGCGATGGGGTCGAGTTGCACCGCCTCGAGCCGCTCCAGTGCTCGCAGCAGACCACTGCGCCCCCTCAGCTCCTTCACCCAGGGCCGGATCATCCCGGGCACTTCCAGCAGCCCCTGCGTGAAGAGCAGGAACCGGCGTGCACCGGCCTTGGATACCTGGACCTTCACGGGTCTTCCTCCCCTCGGCGCTCTACGGCGGCGCATTTCCCAATGAGTTGGCGCCCGGGGGGCCACGTCCTCCCGCCGGGCAGACGCAGCGACACCTTGACCGATACATAGACAATACGGTATTCTGTCTACGTATTTCTAGACGAAATGAGATGATGACTAATGGACACGGTGCTCCTGCGGGAGAGCGCCACCCTGACCGACCTGAAGCGAGGGTACCTGGAATCCGACGAAGCCTTCACGTGCCTCTGCTGCGGCGAGCGCATCGAGAAGGGCGTGATCTACCCCGTGGGGGACCGTCTCTACGAGGCCCGCCGCTACATCCGCCACCACATCGCCGCGGCGCACGGGTCGGTCTTCGCCTACCTGGTCGGGCTCGACAAGTGGGCGCACGGCCTGTCTGACCTGCAGCGGCGGCTGCTCACCCTCTTCTACGAGGGCCGGAGCGATGAGGAGATCAAGTCGGTGCTCGGGGCGGGCTCGCTCTCCACGATCCGGAACCACCGCTACATCCTGAGGGAGAAAGAGCGGCAGGCTCGGGTCTTCCTGGCCATCATGGAACTGCTGCACGAGCGGCAGACCGGGGATGCCGGTGCCCCCGGCCGGGCCCGCACCGGAAAGGGCCCGGTGGGCGCAGGGAAAGAGCGGCGGACACGCTCCCGCGGCGGCGTCGGGGAAGAACAGATTCTGGCCAAGTACTTCCCCCACGGCCCCGAGGGGCCGCTCCAGCACTTCGGGGGCTCCACGCCCGCAAAGCACAAGCGCATCATCGCGGCGGCGGTGGCGCAGCGCTTCGTCCCCGGGCGCCGGTACAGCGAGAAGGAGGTCAATGCGATCCTGGAGCCCATCGCCGAGGACTACGTGCTGCTGCGGCGGTGCCTGGTCGACTTCGGGTACCTCCGGCGTCTGCCCGACGGCAGCCAGTACTGGCGCAGCGATATAGATGAGGAAAGGATGAACCCGGTGGATCGCAGGAAGGAGCTGAAACGCCTCGCCCGCGAGGCGAAAACTGAAGGCGGGGTGTTCCAGATCCGCAACACCCAGAACGGAATGGTCTGGATCGGCGTCACGCCCAACTTCCGCAGCCTGAACGGGCAGCGGTTCCAGCTGGAGATGGGTTCGCACAAGAGCCGGGCGCTGCAGCAGGCCTGGAACGAGTTCGGCCCCGACGCCTTCGTCTTCGAGCCGCTCGAGACGCTGGAGGAGCCCGAGACCGGCTACTTCGACCGGGACGGCGCCCTGCAGAAGCTGAAGCAGAAGTGGCTGCGGAAGCTGCAGCCGTTCGGAACCCGGGGGTATAATCTTCCCAGCGAGCTGGGAGAGGAACAGCAGTAGGCCCCCACGTCACTTCCAAGTCACGTCGGGAGCGTGAGTGACCGTGCTCGTGACCATCCTGGGGCGCTACTCCCCTTACGCGCCGGTGGGCGGCGCGTGCCCGGGCATCCTCGTGCAGTCCGGCGGCGTGAACCTCCTGCTGGACGGCGGCAACGGCACCGTGCCGCGCCTGCAGCAGCAGGTGGCGGCGGCCGACCTCACCGCCGTGCTGGTGTCGCATCTGCACCCCGATCACACGGCCGACCTGCACAGCCTCCAGTACCTGATGGCGCACCAGGCGCCGGACCGGGCCCCGCTGCCCGTCTACGCGCCGGACGTGGAGAACCCCGACCGGCACTGGCTGGAGCCCAGTTCGTTCGGCTCCCGCTGGATCCGCGTGCTTCCCCTGCCGGTGGACGAGGGCATCACCTTCGGCCACGTGCGGGTCACCTTCGCCCGCACCGACCACCCGGAGCCCTGCTGGGCGATGCGCATCAGCGACGGCAGCAAGACCCTCGTCTACACCGCCGACACCGGGACCGGCGTGGACCTCGCCCCCTTCGCCGCCGGGGCTGACCTGCTCATCGCCGAGTCGACCTTCATCGTCGCGAACGGGCAGAACCGGCGGGGCCATCTGCTGGCTGGCGAGGCCGCGGACCTGGCCCGGCGGGCGGGCGTGAAGCGGCTGCTGCTCTTCCATTTCAGCCCCTCCACCCCGATTGCGGACGCCGAGGCTGAGGCGCGGGCCGTCTTCCCGGCGGCGGAGGCCGCGGTGGAGATGCGGACGTACCTGATCTGAGGGGCGGGGTCTGGCACACAGATGACGGGCCGGCGCCCGTGTGGGCGCCGGCTTGCAGTGCATGTGCCCGTTTCCCGGTTGGGCCGCACCGCCGCCGGATACGTGACCCGCGCCGCCGACGCCGTTCCCCCCGGGGACCTACTCCTCGATCGTGGTCAGGTCCCCCGGGTCCAGCCCCAACTCCTGCGCCTTCAGCACCCGGCGCATGATCTTGCCCGAGCGGGTCTTGGGCAGCGACGGCACGAAGGCGATCTCCGACGGCGTGGCGATGGGCCCCAGCTGGTGGCGCACGTGGGTGATGAGGGCGTGGGCGAGCTGGTCGCTGGGCTCGTGCCCCTTGCGCAGGATCACGAAGGCCTTGATCGCCTCGCCCTTTACCGGATCGGGCTTGCCGATCACCGCCGCCTCGCCGACCGCCGGGTGGCTCACCAGGGCCGACTCCACGTCGGCCGTGCCGATGCGGTGGCCGGCCACGTTGAGCACGTCGTCCGCCCGGCCCAGCACGGCGATGTAGCCTTCCTCATCCACCGTGGCCACGTCGCCCGCCGTGTAGACCCCCGGGATCGTCTGCCAGTAGGCCTCGTACCGGGAGCGGTCGCCCCAGATGGTGCGGAACATGTGCGGCCAGGCGCCGCGCAGGCAGAGCAGGCCGCCCTTGCCCGGGGGAACGGGACGCCCCTGCTGATCCAGCACCTCCGCCCGGATGCCGGGGAAGGGCCGCCCCGCGCGGCCGGGCTTCACGTCCATGCACGGGAGCGTGCCGACGGTGGGCGCCGCCGTCTCCGTCTGCCACCAGTTGTCCAGCACCGGACCCCGCCGCTGCATGATGTGCTCGTAGGCCCAGAGCTGCGCCTCGGGGTTGAGCGGCTCGCCGGCGCAGACCATGAGCTTCAGGCTCGAGAGGTCGTACCGGCGGGGGTGCTCCTCGCCCATCCGCATGAACATGCGCACGGCGGTGGGTGCGGTGTAGAACTTGTTCACCTGGTACCGCTCCACGATCTCCCACACGATGCCCGGGTGCGGATAGTCCGGTGCACCCTCCCGCACCAGGATGGTGGAGCCGTTCACGAGCGGCCCGTAGACCATGATCGAGTGGCCCACGATCCAGCCGATGTCCGACGTGCACCAGTAGATGTCGTTCTCCTGGATGTCGCAGGCGATGCGCCAGAGGTGGGTGGTGCCCACCATGTAGCCGCCGTGGACGTAGGCCGTGCCCTTGGGCTTGCCCGTGGAGCCCGAGGTGTAGAGGATGAAGAGCCAGTCCTCGCTGTCCATCACCTCGCAGGGCGTGTCGGGCGAGCCCCGGGACATCAGCTCGGCGAAGTCGATCTCGCCCTCCTGCAGCTCCACGGCCGGGGTGGTGCGGCGGTGGACCACCACGTGCTCCACCTGCGGGTTCCCCTCCACCGCCTCGTCCACGATGGCCTTCAAGTCGACCCGCCTGCCCCGCCGGTAGCCCACGTCCGCACAGAGCACCACCTTGGCGCCGGCGTCCTCGATGCGCTGGCGCAGGGCCCCGGCCCCAAGGCCGGCGTAGACGACGCTGTGGACGGCGCCGATGCGGGCGCAGGCGAGCATCGCCATGATCCCCTCGGGGGTGAGGGGCATGTAGATGACCACCCGGTCGCCCTTCTGAACCCCGAGCTGCTTCAGGCCACCCGCCAGCCGGGCCACCTGCCGGCGGAGCATCGCGTAAGTAAAGATGCGCTCCTCGCCGTCTTCACCCAGCCAGATGAGGGCCACCTTGTTCCGGCGCTGGCCGTCGGCGTGCCGGTCGAGGGCGTTGTGGCAGATGTTGCACTTGCCGCCCAGGAACCAGCGGGCGTTGGGTCCGTCGCCCTCCACGACTTTCTCGAAGGGGCGGAACCAGTCCACCTCCTCCCGGGCCACCCGGCCCCAGTAGCCCTCCAGGTCGGCCATCACCGATTCGTAATACGTGTCGTAGTCTTTCACGTGGGCCGACTCGACCAGCTCCCGGGGAGGGGCGATGCGCCCGCTCCCCGAGAGCAGCTGGGCAAATTGCGTCTCCATCGGCTCCCTCCTCCCCTAGTCGCCGGTGGCCGGGGCGGCCGCGTCGTGCAGGTGCTTCGGGAAGCGCAGCCGCTCGACCAGCGCCTGAATCTCCTGCTTGGGCGGTGCGGTGGCCAGCGAGATGACGATGGTGAGCAGGAAGTTGAGCGGCATGCCGAAGATGCCCGCGGCGTTGGGCAGGATGCCGCCGATGGTCTGGCCGGTGACGGACGACCAGATGATGTACCCGAGGGTAGTCAGCAAGCCGAAGGCCATGCCGGTGATGGCGCCGGCGGTGTTGATGCGCTTCCAGAAGATGCCCAGCACCAGGATCGGGAAGAACGACGCCGCCGCCAGCGAAAAGGCCCACGCGACGATGTCGGAGATGATGCTGAGGCGCAGGCTGGCGACCCAGGCGGCGATCGCGGCCACCGTCACCAGCATCACGCGGGAGATGGTGAGCCGGACCCGGTCGCTCGCGCTCTTGTTGATCAGCTTGAAGTAGATGTCGTGGGAGATGGCGGTGGCCACCACCATCAGCAGGCCGTCGGCCGTGGAGAGCGCCGCCGCGAGGCCGCCGGCAGCCACCAGGCCCGCCACCACGTACGGCAGGCCGGCGATCTCGGGCATGGCCAGCACCACCAGGTCGGAGTTGAGACCGAACTCGGCGTACTCCACGAGGCCATTGCCGTTCGCGTCGTTGAGGGTGAGCAGGCCGGTCTTGGTCCAGGCGTCGACCCAGCTGGGCAGCGAGTCAATGGCCTGGCCGACGACGTTGTGCAGGACCTCCCAGCGGGCGAAGGCGGCGTAGGCCGGGATGGTGATGTACATCAGCCCGATGAAGAAGAGCGCCCAGCCCACCGAGAAGCGGGTTTCACGTACGTTGGGGGTGGTGTAGAAGCGCACGATCACGTGGGGCAGGCCCGCGGTGCCGCACATCAGACAGATGATCAGGGCCAGGAACTGCGACTGGGTCCAGTCGTTGAAGGGCGTGAAGTAGCCCTTGTCGATCCCCAGCGCCGCCTCGGTCGCGGCCACGTCGGTGAGGGCCTGGCCGTACATCAGCTGCGGAATCGGTACCCCGGTGATCTTCGCAGAGACGAAGACCGTCGGCAGGATGAAGGCGACGATCAGGATGATGTACTGGGCCACCTGGGTCCAGGTAACGGCCTTCATGCCGCCCAGCATCGAACAGACGAGGATGCCGAGAAGGCCGACGAAGCAGGCGATGCGGAAGTCAAGCCCCAGGAACCGGGACATGATGATGCCGACGCCTGACACCTGGGCGACCAGGTACGTACCGGATACGATGATGGCGGCAATCACTGCGACCACACGCGGGAAAGTGCCCGGGTAGCGCACGCCAACGAAGTCAGGGATGGTGTACGCACCGAGCTTGCGGATGTACGGCGCCAGGAACATGGCCAGGAGCACGTAGCCGCCGGTCCAGCCGACGGTATAGGAGAGCCCCTCCATCCCGAGCACGTACAGCGTGCCCGCCAGCGAGATGTAGGAGGCGGCGCTCATCCAGTCGGACGCCGTGGCCATACCGTTGAAGATGCCCGGCACGGCCCGTCCCGCGACGTAGTACTCGTCCAGGTTGCCCGTGCGCGACATGATGCCGATGGTGGCGTAGATGCCGATCGTAAGGATCATGAAGGTCCAGGCGATGCCCCGCTGGCCGATCAGCCCGACGTACTCCGCCAGCCAGAGAAGGACGACGAAGACGCCGAAGGCCATGGTGTACATGCCCCAGATCCGGCCCAGGCGGTCAATCTGACCCAACATGCGCGCTCACCCCCTATTCGTCCACGCCGTATTTCTGGTCGATGGTCCGCATGCGGAAGGCATAGATGAAGATCAGGATCACGAAGGTGATCTGCGCCCCCTGGGCCCCCATGTAATACCCCAGAGGGAAGCCTGTGAGAATCTGGAACTGATCCAGCCACAGATAGGCGGCGCCGGCCCCCACCGACACCAGCGCCCAGATGAGCAGCAGCTTCAGCGACAGTCCGAGGTTCGCCCGGAAGTGCTGTTCGTACCGCTCTGCATCCTTGGGACTCACATTCCATTCCCCCTTTGCCAGATTTTGCACGTAGCCGGGTTGCGATAACGCAACCTTGGAGAGATTTTATACGCAATTGCCAACACTTCCTCTAGTCATTCGCTTTTGAATACAAGTTAATCTCGGAACTTGCTCGGGCCCAGACAGTAGGGCGCCCGGGCCGCACTCCCGTGCGACTCGGGCGCCTAACCGATTCCGCCATTCCCGTGGCCGGCGGGGTCACCTACAGCCGACACCCGACGAGCAACGGAAGGCCGGCGCCCCTCTTCGGGGACGCCGGCCTTCGCTATGCCTCACCTGCGCGGGCCCAGGGCTTCACGGGACGCGGCGGCACGTGCACCACCAGATCGCTCAGGGGCGTGGCCTTGCAGGACAGGACCCACCCCGCCGCGCGCTCGGAGGGCGTGAGCTCGGAGGCAGAGCAGAGCCCCAGCTCGTACTGCCCCGAGACGACCCGGAGCTTGCACACGCCGCAGCCGCCGTTTCGGCAACCCCGCAGGATCAGGCCGGGGTCCAGCCGGCGCAGGGCCGCAAACAGCGTCTCACCCGGCCGGACCTCCACCTCTCTGCCGTCACACTGCACGCTTACCTTCCAGTTGCTCATGGGCACTACCGATTAGGTGAACACGGTGGTGAAGGCCTCGTTCAGCTCGCGCTGGAAGAAGAAGATGCCGCGGCCGATCTCATCCTCCGTCCAGGTGATCACCGGCGAGTCGGGGAACGGCAGGTAGCCGCCGGCAAAGGTCTCATTCCGGTTTCCGGACGGGTCGAAGAAGTAAATGGTGAGGCCCCGGCTGATGCCGTGGCGGGTGGGCCCGATGTCGATCTTCACCTCGTGCATCGCCAGGACGTCGGCCGCCTTGCGAATCTCGTTCCAGTCCTCCAGCAGGAACGAGAAGTGGTGCATCTTGCCCTGCGGGCCGGCGATGATGGCGATGTCGTGCACCGTGTTGCTGCGGAAGAGCCAGGCGGCGATCAGGTCGCCGTTCTTCTTGACCAGCCGCTCGGACATCCAGAAGCCCAGCAGGTGCATGTAGAAATCGGTGGACTTCTGCGCGTCCTCGGCCGCCAGCAGGATGTGGTCCAGCCGCGGGGCTCCGATCCCCTGCAGGCCGGGCGGCCAGGGGTTCGGGTTCAGGGCGCCGACCTTGGTGCCGACGCGCTCCATCTCGGCGTACAGCTTCACCCAGTGGCCGCCGGGATCCTGGAACCAGAGCGCCTCGCCCATGCCCATCTCAGAACCGGCGGGCAGGGTCGTCACCTTCACGCCGGCGCCCTCCAGCTTGTCCCGGAAGAACACAAGGTCATCCGGCGACTCCACCTTCAGGGACAGGTGCTCCAGGCCCGCACGGTCGCTGGCCGTGAGCGTGACGCTGTGGTGGTCGAACTCGTCCCAGCCCTTCAGGTAGACGTTGCCGTCCTTGTCCTGGCCGGTGACCTCGAGGCCGATGACCTTGGTGTAGTAGTCAATCGACTTCTGCAGGTCCAGACAGCGAACCCGGACGCCACCCAGTCGCATGATCCCCATTGTTCGATCCTCCCTCATGTGAGTTTTCGGTGTGAAGCCGGCATCGGCCGGCGCTTACCGCCCCGGAATCTCGCTCACCGGTGTTCCGGCGATGCCCCAGTGAGTCTTGGGCACCTCGTAGAGCACCACGCGAATCCGCTCCTTCGGGGTGTCCAGCACGCGGGCCGTCGTCTCCGTGAGTTCCCGGATCAGGGCCCGCTTCTGCTCGGGCGTGCGGCCCTCCAGCATCTCCACCCGGATCAGCGGCACAGGTCTCCCCCCTTTCCTGCGCAGGCTCCGCCCGGCGACTATCGGGCAACCACCCTGAGACTCACCGAACCCAGGGCGGCAAAGCGAGCTTCCACCACATCCCCTGGCGCCACGAAGGTGGCGGCGGTGAGCGCCCCGGTGAAGACCAGCTGCCCGGCCTTCAGCTTCTGGCCACGGCGGGCCAGGTGGTTCGCCAGGCGGGCCAGGGCGATGGCGGGATCGCCCAGCACCGCCGCACCCGCCGCCGTGGTGATGAGCTCCCCGTTCTTGAGGAACACCACCCCGATGGTCGCCAAGTCCAGCCCCTCGGCGGGGACCGGGCGCGTGCCCGGCACCGCCCGAGCGGTGGAGGCGTTATCCGCCACCACGTCGGGCAGGGTAAACTTGAAGTCCTTGTAGCGGCTGTCGATGACCTCGAGGGCGGGGAGCACCCAGCGCACGGCGGCCAGCGCCTGCGCCGGCGTCACGTCCGGTCCCTCCAGGTCCTCCCCCATCACCACCGCGATCTCAGGCTCGACGCGGGGGTGGATCAGCTCGCTCACGTTCACCTCGCACTCCGGCAGCAGGGTGGAGGCGAAGAGCGCGCCGTAGACCGGCTCGAACACGCCCATCGCCTTCTGCTTCTCCTTGCTGGTGAGGCCCAGCTTCCAGCCGATCAGCCGGTCGCCGGCCTTCAGCTTGCGGGCGATGATCTCATCCTGTACCTGGTAGCCCTCGTCCAGCGAGAGCTCACCGTGGGTCTGGGCCAGGGACGGCACCTCCCGCCGCTCCGCCTCCGCCGAGAGCAGGTGTTCCGCGATGGCATCCAGTTCGTCAGGGCACAGGGCCATGAACGCAACCCCTCCTTACGCCGTGGGCAGCCCGATGGTCTGCAGCTCGGTGTAGAAGTCCAGGCTGTGCATGCCGCCCTCGCGGCCGATGCCTGAATCCTTCATGCCGCCGAACGGCACCCTGAGGTCGCGCACGAACCAGGAGTTGATCCACACGTTGCCGCTCTGCAGCCGCTGCGCCATCCGGTGCAGGCGGGAGATGTCCTTCCCCTGCACCACCGAGCTCAGGCCGTAGCGGCCGGAGTTGATGACCTCGAGCACCCATTCGTCGTCGGTGAACGGGGTCACGCTCACCACGGGGCCGAAGACCTCCTCCTGCACGAGCTCCACGCTCGGGTCGGGGGCGGCAAAGACGGTGGGGGCGATGAAGTATCCACCGTCGTACGGGGCCGGCAGCCCCTGGGCCAGGTGGCCGCCCGTGAGGCACTCCACGCCCTGGGCCTTGGCCCGCTCGACGAAGCCCATCACGCGCTCGCGGTGCTCGGCGGAGATCACCGGGCCCAGCGTGGTCTCCATGTCCAGCGGGTCGCCCATCCGCAGCGCCTTCACCCGGGCCACCAGCATGTCCACGAACTGGTCGTAAATGGGCTTCTCCACGAACACCCGGGAGCCGGCCAGGCAGACCTCGCCCTGGTTGTAGAAGGCGGCCCGCATGGTCACGTCCATGGCCTTCTCCAGGTCGGCGTCGGCAAACACGATGTTGTTGCCCTTGCCGCCCAGCTCGAAGGAAACCCGCTTCAGGGTGGGCGCGCCCGCCGCCATGATCACCTTGCCGGTGGTGGTCTCACCGGTGAAGGAGATCAGCTGCACGTCGGGGTGCTGGGTGAGGAAGGCGCCCGCGCTGTCGGGGCCGAAGCCGTGGACCACGTTGAAGACGCCGTCGGGGATCCCCGCCTCGGCCGCCAGCTCCGCCAGGCGGGTGCAGCCCACCGGGGTGAGCTCGGCCGGCTTCAGGACCACCGTGTTCCCGGCGGCCAGGGCCGGGCCGATCTTCCAGGTGGAGAGCATCTGCGGCATGTTCCACGGGGTGATGAGCCCGGCCACGCCCACGGGCTGCCGGTTGGTGTAGAAGGTGTAGCCAGGTAGCACGAAGGCCTCGTCGTAGTACTTTTCGGACAGGTCGGCGAAGAACTGGATGTTGTGGGCCACCCGCTCGATGTAGCCGTGAATGCCCTCCCGGATCGGGCGGCCGACGTCCATGCACTCGAGGTAGTTCAGCTCATCCTTGTGCTCGATCATGAGCTGGGCCCACCGGCGGAGCAGCTTGCCGCGCTCGGCCGGCGCCATGCGGCCCCACGTCTTGAACGCCCGCCGGGCGGCCTTGACGGCTAGGTCGATCTCCTCCTTGCCGCCCAGCGCACACCGGGTGAGCTCCTGCCCCGTGGCCGGGTTGGGCACGGAGAAGGTCTCGCCGCTCGCGCTGTCCACAAACTTGCCGTCGATGAAGTGCTTGAGCCCCTTGGCCAGCCAGGCGTCCATCCGCTCGCGTACGGCTGCCGAAATCGGTGTCTCTCCCATGGCCTACTTCGCGCTCCTTTCTGCAGCTAGCTCCTGGGCAACGATGAGGATCAGGTCCTCCTGCCCGCCCACCGACTTGCGCCGCCCCATCTCCATGAGGATGTCGCGGGCGTCCACGCCGAACTTCTCCGCCGCCCGCCGGGCGTGAAGCAGGAAGCTGGAGTAGACGCCGGCGTAGCCCACGGTGAGCGAGTCCTTGTCGATGATGATCGGCCGCGGCAGGATGGGCCGCACGGCCTCCTCGGCCGCGTCCTGCAGCTTCCACAGGTCGATGCCGGTCTCGTACCCCGCCTTGGCCAGCACCGCCGCCAGCACCTCGGTCTGGGCGTTGCCGGCGCCGGCCCCGAGCCCGCACGTGGAACCGTCCACCTGGCTGGCCCCTTCCTCGATGGCGGCCAGGGTGTTGCCGATGGCCAGGCCCAGGTTGTTGTGGGCGTGGAAGCCCACCTGGCACGAGAGGCCCTCCACCAGGGTCGAGACCCGGGCCCGCACGTCGTCGGGCAGCTGGGCGCCGGCCGAGTCGACCACGTAGATGCAGTCGGCGCCGTACGACTCCATCTTCCGGGCCTCTTCCAGCAGGTACTTGGGGTCGATCATGTGCGACATCATCAGGAAGGTCACGACTTCCATGCCGTTCTTCTTGGCCCAGGTGATGTGCTCTTCCGAGATGTCGGCCTCCGTACAGTGGGTGGCCACCCGCACGATCTCGGCCCCGCAGTCGCGGGCCATCTTCAGGTCCTCCACCGTGCCGATGCCGGGCAGGATCAGCACCGCCAGCTTCGCCTGGGTCATCTCCTCCTTTGCGGCCCTCAGCAGCCGCTCCTCAGGCACGCGGCTGAAGCCGTAGTTCTGGGAGCTGCCCCCGAGGCCGTCGCCGTGGGAGACCTCGATCACGGGGACACCGGCCCGGTCCAGCCCGCGCACGACGGCGCGCACCTGCTCCTCCGTGAACTGGTGGGCGACCGCGTGGCTGCCGTCCCGCAGGGTCGTGTCGGTGATGCGCACGTACCGCTTCTGCATGGCTCCTTACCCCCTCGTCCCCGCCTCGAGCAGCCGGCGGGCCGTCACCTCGGCCGCCTGGACCGCGGCGGAGGTCATGATGTCGAGGTTGCCGGCGTACTTGGGCAGGAAGTCGCCCCGTCCTTCCACCTCGATGAAGATCGAGACCCTCCGCTGGTCGAAGATGGGCTCGGCCCGCAGGCGGTAGCCCGGCACGTACTCCTGCACGGTCTTCACCATGTCGTCGATCGACCGCCTCAGCTCCGCCGGGTCGTAGTCCCCGGCGGTGTGGCAGAAGACGGTGTTCCGCATCATGATGGGCGGCGAGGCCGGGTTGAGGATGATGATCGCCTTGCCCCGCTTCGCACCGCCGACCAGCTCGATGCCCCGGGCGGTGGTCTGGGTGAACTCGTCGATGTTCGCCCGGGTGCCGGGGCCGGCCGAGAGGCTGGCGATGGTGGCCACGATCTCGCCGTACTCCACCGGCACCACCCGGCTGACGGCCTTCACCATGGGGATGGTGGCCTGCCCGCCGCAGGTGATCATGTTAATGTTCATGGCGTCCCAGTGCTCGCCCAGGTTGACGGCCGGGCAGACGTAGGGGCCGACGGCTGCCGGGGTGAGGTCGATGGCGCGGATTCCCTTCTCCTGCAGCGCCTTGTAGTGGGCCAGGTGGGCCTTGGCGGAGGTGGCGTCGAAGACGATCGCCGGCGGGTTGGGGTGGTTCAGAATGTACTGGTAGCTGTCGGCGCTGGTCTCGCAGCCCAGGCGGGCGGCGCGCTTCAGCCCCTCCGACTCCGGGTCGATGCCCACCATCATGGCCAGCTCGAGCACCTCGCTCCGCTGGATCTTGTACATCAGGTCGGTGCCGATGTTCCCCGACCCGATGATGCCGACGCGGACCTTCTCGGGCACAGACATCCTCCTTCCTACACGAACCGGGCGCTGACGCTCCCCAGGCCGCAGCCGAACCGGGCGGTGAACAGGTCGCCGGGCCTCGCCTCCACGGCGGCGGTGATCGCGCCGGAGAGGATGATCTCGCCGGCCCGGAGCGGGATGTCGAACTGGGCCAGCTTGTTGGCGAGCCAGGCCACGGCTGCGGCGGGGTTGCCCAGCACCGCCGCCCCGGCGCCGCTGGAGAGCATCTCGCCGTTCTTCTCGAAGACCATGCCCACCAGGGTGAGGTCGAGCTCATCGGGCCGCAGGCCCCGCTCCGCCAGCACCACCCGCCCGGACGAGGCGTTGTCGGCCACCGTGTCGGGCAGCCTGATCTGCCAGCCCTCAATGCGGCTGTCCACGATCTCGAGGGCCGGCACCACCAGCCGGGTGGCCAGGAGCACGTCCAGGGCCGTGGCCGGGGTGGGCACGTCGCAGCCCAGGATGAAGGCGATCTCGCCCTCGACCTTGGGCTGGACCAGCTCGTCCAGGGCTACGGGGTCGCCGGGGGCGATCACCATGGTGTCGAGCACGTGGCCGTAGTCGGGTTCGAAGACGCCCAGCATCGACTGCATGGCGTGGGAGGTGAGGCCGATCTTCTTGCCCACCACCCGGGCCCCGCGCTGGATGCGCAGGTCCATCCAGGCCAGCTGGATCCGGTAGGCGTCGTCTGGGGTCAGCTCCGGCTCCCGGGCCGTGAGCGGTCCGATGGGTTTCCGGGTGCGCTCCGCCTGGTCCAGTTCGGCGGCGTAGGCCGCGATGCGTTCGGCCGCCAGTGCCATGTGCCAATCCTCCTCTCACTCGCCACGGGCACGGCGGCCTGCCCGCCGTGGGGTGGCTCGGAAAAACAACAAAGCCCACCCCGGACGCGGGCGGGGCGGCCACGATGGCTACGCCTCGCATGGCGTCCTGGTGGGCTGGATTCCACCCTTTTCTCCCCGGGCCTGCATGGGGCCCCGGGGTCCAGGTGGACTGCTCCTCCGACGGTATGTGGTTGCAGATGCTCCGGGCGAGTGGCGGACCATCCCGTCCGCCGGGTCACCCGGCGGTCGGGGCGAGGATCGCTCTACCCCGCGGTAATGCTGGGAACCCGGTTCCGCGGGCTCACCCGCTCCCAGTACCGCTGCACGGCCGACCGTACGGCCATGATGAACGCCTGCTGGGACGGGATGGCCAGCGACCGCGCCATCTCCCGCAGAAGCGGCTCGACGCCCTCCGCCAGACAGTACCCCACAACCCGTTCCCGGCAGAAGCGCCGGGCCAGCTCGGTGTTCAGCATGAACTCGGCATCAACGATGGTGTGCGTGGCCGGATCGATCTCCAGGACCACCCCGACGCTGCCCCATCGCTCTGCGAGGCACGTCCCCCGAGGTGCCTGCGCGTACCCGCTGGCCAGCACGTGCGACGGCGGACGGCGGTTCACGGCTCACACCCCCACTTGTATGCCCTAGTCAAAATGTTAAATAACACTGGCACTTTTGTAGACTGTCGATTCGGTCTGATACGGGCCTCAGGGACTGTCTGATTTCGCGGGCTCCCGTTTTCCCCCCAGGAGTCCGAGCAGCCTCAGGCTCATCTGCACGTCGAACCGCACGTCAGGGTTGTCCAGGTCCAGGCCGCTCACCTCGCTGATCCGCTGCAGGCGGTACTTCAGCCCGCTCACCGAGATGTTCAGCCGCTCCGCCGTCGCCTGCAGGCTGCAGGCGCTCTCCAGGTAGAGGCGGAGCGTCTCCAAGAGTTCCGTCTTGTGCGCCCTGTCATACGCCAGCAGCGGTCCCAGCCGGGCCTCGACGTGACGCCGCAGCTCCTCCGGCCGCCCCGCCCGGAACAGCAGCTGAAGGGCGCCCAGATCGTCCACCCGGACCACTTGGCCCTCGGGGCGCTCGTCCCGCAGGGCGTCCAGCACCGCCCGGCACTCGGCGTGCGCCTCCGCGGCCTCCGCCGCGCCCCGGAACGTGCGGCTGACGCCGACCCGCACCGGCCGCCGCTCGGCGGCCGCCCAGCGCCGCAGTTCCTCCGGCAGGTGGCAGACGGCTGGAGACGTGCACTCCACGATCCCCACCACGTGGTCCGATCGGCTCACTACCAGGCCCCGCGCCTGTGCCGACTCCAGCAGGTCCCGGAAGCGCCAGTGGAGCACGGCGAGGGAACCGGAAAGCGAGCGGGTCGGCGGGCCTGCCGGCTCCGCGAGGATGATGCGGTGCGGCGTCCCGGCCAGATCGAGCCCCAGGTGGTGCGCCCATCGGTTCAGGAAAGCGGCGTCTGCGCCGGCAGCGAAAAGGTGGTCCACAAAGTCGCCCCTGGCCTGCGCCGCGGCCTCGACGGTGCACCGCAGGCGCATGAGCTCCAGGGCACAGGTGAGGGCCGCCCGCTCGGCCACGAGGGTGACCAGGGCCGGCCGCAGCCCCTTCACCACTTCCAGGGTCAGGAACCCGAGCAGGTCCTCCTCCAGCAAGATCGGCGCCACCACCAGGTCCGGGCTGCCCTCTCCGGCCGCGGCGGGAAGGAGCAGCGGCCGGCGCTCTCGCTGCAGGCGGGCCAGCTGCCGACACAGGTCGGGCCGGCGCCGGGTGAGGGCGCCCAGCGTGGGGATGTCGCCCGCACGGGCCAGGGACCGGAGGTGGGCGTCCTCGATCGAAACGGCGCAGCCCATCAGGCGCTCCAGGGCCTCGGCGATGGCGGTGGGACCGGCGCCGCGGGCCACGACGTGGGTGAGCTGTTCGTGCACCGCGATCACGTGCTGGAGCTGGTCGTTCTCCCGGCGGATGCGCTCCAGCGTCTGGTCCACCTCGTCCGAGATGGGCGTGAGGTCCAGGAAGCGTGCGTCCGCCGCCGCGTGCCGCCCCCACGCCTCCGCCGGGCGCCCCACGAAGTGGCACGCCTCGTCGCCCTGGGCCACGCACGTCAGCTCCCGGAAGTGAATCGGCCGCCCCATTACGGTGGAGGCGTACCCCGTGGCGTAGCCGGTCAGGATCCAGCAGCTTGGCTCGTCCGCGGGGCCGAAGTGGCGCAGGTGCTCCAGGGCCTCCACGGAGTGGGTCCAGCAGCCCTCCATGTGGAACAGGCCCCGCTCCCGGTCCATCTCCAGCACCCGGGTCTCCACGCCCGCCATGCGGGTGAGCCGGTGCAGCCGCGGGCCGTCCCGGAGCCACTCCAGGTGGGACCGGTCGTCGGCCGCGGCGCCGCCCCGGGCCGAGGCGTCGGCCTGCCCCCACGCCCAGCCGAAGCGCAGGAGCAGACCCCTGGCCCGGTCGCGGCCCAGGGTACGGATGAGATCCCGGCGCAGCGCTCCCAGCGCCGGCGGGCTGATTCGCAGCAGACGCCCGCTGGCGACCATCGCCCACTCCCCCCCCTGCGAAGCATCGGCTGTGTTTCTGTTATCGAAGTATTTTCTACATGCATCTTCTTCACACGAGGCCATATCCCTGCCGGAGGCGTATTCGGGGGTCCGTAATTCAGGCTATAACAGTAGCACGGCTGGTGTCGGGAAAGTAGGCCACGTCACGGCGGGTTATGGCACTTTGGTGCATGGGACCGGGTATGTCGCTCACCCTCCTGTCGGTCTCGGCGCCAAAGCCTGGCCGGTCGTCGGCGGCTCTGCGGTGCCCGGTACGAACCAGCGGGCGAGACCGAACGGTAACAAAATGAGCCAGGCGGCTCAGGCCACGTGCTCATTTCGTTACCGTTCCCTGGACGGTTTCTCCCGATCGGGAGGCAAGACCTACCCCCCGGGGTATTTGGACCGTCCGGAGGGGTACCCCCGACGTCTCACGAGAGGCCCTCGTGCACGCTCACGCCTCGCTTCTCGCAGTGTTTGAAACCTGAACGGCAACAAAATGAGCCACGCGGATCGGACCGCGTGGCTCATTTCGTTACCTTTCGCCGGTGGGACACCCGTACGCAACCGCACGGTACCCGCGAACCTGCTTTGCCGCTGCAGACCACCCCCAGGGGTGTGCGCACCGCCGAACAGGCACCTCCCCGCCATTCGCAACAGGCACTCGAAAGGGCTGCCCCCGGGTGAGATGCCCCCTGGAGCAGCCCCTGCTGCCATCCTGTCGGGCACTGTCGCCAGATGCCCCTGGCTCCGGTCCCCGCTGCGAACCACCTAGTAGTTCTCCACGAACAGCTCGAAGTACGCCTGCGGGTGCTGGCAGGCCGGACAGACCTGCGGGGCAGCGGTGCCCTCGTGGATGTACCCGCAGTTGCGGCACTTCCAGAAGTACTTGCCGTCGCGCTTGAAGACGACGCCCTTCTCCAGGTTCTCGACCAGCTTGCGATAGCGGGTCTCGTGGGCAGTCTCGGCTTTGGCGATCATGCGGAAGGCGGTGGCGATCTCCTTGAAGCCCTCCTCCTCCGCGATGCGGGCGAACTCGGGGTACATGTGGGCCCATTCCTCATTCTCGCCCGCCGCGGCGGCCTTCAGGTTCTCGAGGGTGTTGCCGATGGCCACCGGGTAGGAGGCGTTGATTTCCACCATCGCGGGCATCTCGCCCTCGAGCCCTGCGGCGGCCAGCTTGAAGAACCGGTTGGCGTGCGCCATCTCGTTGTCGGCGGTCTCCTGGAAGATCGCGGCGATCTGCTTCAGCCCTTCCTTGTCGGCGACCTTGGCGTACATCATGTACCGCGCCCGGGCCTGGCACTCACCGGCGAAGGCCTTCATCAGGTTCTCCAGCGTCTTGGTGCCTTTCAAGTTCATGCGCAAGACTCCTTTCCTGGCCGAAACGCCAACGGATGCTGATTTCGAGTATAGCAGATTCCGCTTGGGATTGTTCTAAGTTTCACATGATCAATTGGTACAACTTGGTTCTGACACCAAAGACCCAGCGTGGCCGTAGTCACTTGGGACAACAGTTCGTGCGGAACCGGTTCACGCCGTGCCCTGACTCTGTCCTGGGGCCGGGGCAGCGGCCCCCGCACACTCAACCGGGTCAAACCCTCAGTACTGGTACGAGTCCACCACCTTGCTGATATAGCGGAAGCCGTCCACGTCGTGGCCCAGCTCCCGGGCAATCCGCTCGGCGAGCAGCTGCAGCGGCACCACCGCCTGCAGCATCCCCAGCACCCGGTCGCCCCGGTTCTGAACCACCAGCACACGGTCCGATGGCAGGATGGCCGTCGGCGACGCACCGGGGGGCTGCCGCTCGCCTTCTGCCCCCGGTGTCCGGGCGCCCGGCGGCGTCTGGGGGGTGCGGGCGGTGGCGGCCGGCGTCGACCGCGTCGGGCCGGCGGCCGGCTGCGGCCCCGCAGCACCGGCGGCCCGTCCGAGCTCGGCCCGCGTGCCGTCGCAGCCCAACCGCATGTCTTCCGCCGGCACCGCATCCGTGATCAGCCGCACGTCCGCCCCCAGTGACGCCAGGTAGGCGGCATGCCGCAGGCCCTCGGCCGCCCCCGCCGGGGTGGACGCCAGCAGCAGAATCGGCAGCCCCGGCTGCACCGCCTCGATGCAGCCGTGGCGAAACTCGGAGACCGTGAGGCCCTCGAAGTGCAGGGACGCCTTCTCCTTCAGCAGCAGCGCCCCCTGGGCGGCGATGGGGCCGAACTGCTGCAGGCCGAGGATGTAGCCCGCCTGCGCCGGCGCCAGTGCGGCGGCCCACCGGGCGACGGGCTCAGCGGACCGGCGGAGCGTCTCCTCCAGGTCGTCGGGCAGATGCTGCAGGCACCCGCCGGCACCGGCCAGGAGCAGCAGGAGCAGCAGCGTGGCCAGGTAGGTCTTGGTCGCCGAGCTCACCTCCGCACCGGCGTCCAGGGGCAGCACCTGGTCGGCCTCCCGGGCAAGGAGCGAGGACGGATCGTTCGTGATGCCCCACAGCCGCACGCCCCCGGCGCGCAGCGCCCGCACCGCCTCGCGGGTCTCGAGGCTCTCGCCCGACTGGGAGACCAGGATCACCAGGCTCTCGGGCCCCAGAAGGCGCGCGGCCGGTCCGGTGAGGTCGTCGGCCGGGACCACGTGGGGCAGCAGGCGGCCGCAGCGGACGAAGATGTACTGCCCCGCCCGGCAGGCAGCCAGCGAGGCGCCGGTGCCGGCCAGGATCACCCGCTCCGCCCCGCGCAACTCCGCCCGGCAGTCAGCCAGCAGCGCGGCCCGCTCAGTTCGCCAGGTCTCGATGATCCTGCGGGCGACCGCCGGCTGCTCGTGAATCTCCTGCCACATGCGCGTCGTCATTCGCTCCACCTCCGGATGAGTCCGTGCCGGCGGGCGCTCCCGGCCAGCACAGGGTCGGACAAGGCAAACGGGACGCCGTGCCGCTCCTCCAGGGCCAGCACCAGTGCGCCCACCACGGGCTCGTAGGGCGCGTCCACCAGGCGGGCGCGGGGCACCACGCGGGCGATCGCGGCGGCGACTCCTTCCCGCAGGCCCGGCAGCCCCGCCTTGAAGACCCCGCCCGTCAGCACCACGTCCTGCTCCAGGTCCGTCATGCCGAAGCGCTCCAGCCGGGCGGTCACGTACCGGGCCGCACGCCCGGCAAACCCGTGCACGATCGCCAGGGCCACCTCGTCGCCGGCCCGTGCGGCCGCCGCCAGCAGGGGCACCAGTTCGCTGCTGGGTCCCAGCCGGCCGGCCACACGCCGCTGGAGCAGCTCGTCCACCGCCGCCGCACCGTAATGGCGGAGCAGGGCCCCGGTGAGCCGGGTGGGCGGGCCGATGCCGGCCTCGGCGGCAAAGACCGCCCGCAGGGCCAGGGTGCCCAGCGCGGTTCCCCCCTGGTCGTCGCCCTGGATGTAGTAGCCGTAAATGTAGGTCTCGCCCCCGGGGCTGGTGACGGCCACGTTGAGCCCCGTCCCGGCGCAGACCACGCTGCCCCAGGGGCGGTCGCTGCCCGCCCGCCGGGCGGCGATGCAGTCATTGACCACGGTCACCCACGCCACGCCGGTGGCCCGGCGGAGGTTCTCCTGCAGCAGCGGGTACTCGTGGGGCCAGTCGGCCCCGGTCATGCCGGCGCAGACCTGGTCGATCACCGCTGGCAAGGGCAACGGCTGAGAAGCGGACGTCGACCCCGGAGCGGGGGTGGGCGAGGGTACAGGCGGATGTCCGGGGACAGACGGGGACCACGGTGCGGACGGGTGCCCAGCAGCGGGCGGGCGCAGGGGTCCATGCAGATGCCCAGCGGTGATGCCGGCTGACTTCAGCGCTGCCAGTGCAGCTTCCTGCACCGCCCTCATGGCCGCCTCCATCCCGTCGCTGGCGTGGCAGGCGCCCCGGGCAGAGCCGGCGCCCAGGATCTCGCCCCGCTCCGTAGCCACGAGAGCCGCCGTCTTGGTGGAGCCCTGGTCCAGGGCCAGAATCAGCCCCACGGCGCCACCCCCTGGCCAAAGAACTGCGGCAGGAACGGCCGGTTGGCCTCCAGGAGGTCATCCAGCAGCGGGCGGGCCAGGTCGTAGTCCCGCACCAGCGGGCCTCTGCTCCGGCGGGATCTTTCCGGCCCACTGGACCGCCCGGGCCCTGGGGGTCGACCCGTCCCGGGTGCGGTACGACTACTTCGGGCTCAACCACATGAACTTCGCCTACAACCTCACGGTAGACGGTCGTCCGCTCAGCGACGAGGAGTTCGACCGGGTGGCCGAGCGGGTGCGCACGGTGGACGCCGACCTCATCCGCCAGCTGCGCCTCCTGCCCAGCCCCTGCCTGCAGTACTACTTCCACACCGGCGCCCGAGGCGGACCTCCCGCACCGGCAGGCACTCCTGCCGGGCGGCGAGGCCCTCGATCAACTCCGGGGTGTAGGGGCTGCCAGCCCCGATCACGGCAATCGTGAGTCCGTCCATGCCTGTCCACTCCCATCTCGTCTTCACGGTCGTGTGGGCGAGACTTATTCTAACGCGTAGATAAACCCGTGCCGCAAAAGGGCCGGCCCGCAGGCCCGCCGACAGGGCCTACCGCAGACCGGCCCGGATGATCAGTGCGCCACCGACCACGTCCACCGCGGTCAGCGCCAGCGGCGGCTGGACCATCGGGCTGACGTCGATGTCCAGATAGCCGTCCGCGACGATCGCGTCCACCGCGGTGCGGGGCACCGCAAAGTCCCGCACCCGCAGCAGCGAAGGCTCGAAGCGGAGCTTCCCCCCGGGCAGCACGGAGAATCCGCCGGCGATCTCCAGCGGCACCTCGTCGAAGTAGCCCGAGAGGAGCAGATCGTCTTCGTCGTCGTCCAGTTCCACCCTGAGCCCGGACAGTTCCTCGTACGACAGGAGGACCTCGTTCAGCCGGTCGGCCGTGATGGTCACCACCGCCCCAGGCGGGAACAGGGAGACGCGCACGTCGTCAGGCCTTATGCCCTGGGTGCCGATCCCCTGCAGCGCCTCGCCCAGGGCTTCCAGCACCGGCATGGCGCTCGTCTGCCAGTCGGTCTCGACGGCGGCCAGCGCCTCCTCCACCTCGGCCCGCCGGTCGCCCAGCCCGGCGAGGATCGCCTCCTTCTCGGCAATGGCGGCCTCCAGGGCGGCCACCTCGGCCTCCTGGGCCGCGCGCAACTCCTCGGCCTCGGCCCGGACGTCGGCCAGCCGCCGCACCTCGGCGGCGGTCGCCTCCTGCGCCGCGACCAGTTCACGGGCGAGGCGTGCATCGTACTCCATGATCTCCTGCAGGGCGTCTAACCGCCAGAGCAGGTCAGGCAGCGACTTGGAGCTGAAGAGGAGAATCCACGGTGCCCGCATCCCGTGCTCCCGGTAATACCGGAGCCGGCGGCCGTATTGCTCCCGACGGCGCTGCAGGTCAGCCTGCAGCGCCGCCAGGCGGGCCAGCGCCTCCTGCTCCCGGGCGCCGACCTCCCCGAGCTGCTCCTCCAGCCCGGCCAGCGTCGCCCGGCTTTCCTCCAGCCGGCGATTGAGCAGGAACAGCTCCTGCAGGACCGCCTCCCGGTCCTGACTCGGGTCCTCGGCCTGGTCCTGCGCCGCGGCCGGCGCGGCCAGGTGCAGAGCGGCGGCCAGCACGGCGACGAGGCAGCACGTCCCCACGGTGCGCACCCACGTCATAGGACCCCTCCTCCCGCCGGCGGCCACTGCGTGCTTCCCCGCTTAATTACTACAACGTGTCGTAACACTCCTGCACCCCAGGATACTCGCCGCGGCGGCCGCTGCCCGCCGTGCAGCGCTTCCCGGGGTGTTCGGCAACGGGAAAGACCCCCGTCCTCGTGCGAGAACGGGGGCATCCGCATATTCCACCGGGCACGTCCGCCCGGACCTCTTACGGGAACCGGCTACCGGGAAGTGCTGCCCAGGCCGTCGAGGCCGACGGCGACGGGCCCCTCGCCGTGCTCGTCCTTCCAGATCTTGTCGGCCAGCTCGCCCCAGGCGGTGGCGTAGCTCGCCAGCTTCGCTGCGAACTCGTCTACCGTCTCGTTGGCGGTGAGCTGGGTGGGATAGGCGCCCGACTCGTGGACCATGTTACGCAGCATCTCGGGATGGTCGATGATCGGGCAGGGCCGGCGCAGGTTCGGGTCGAACGGCTGCCGCTTCTGGTAGGCCTTGAACAGCGGGTTCTGCAGGGCCTCCTCCACCGAGACGTCGTTGATGTTGCAGGTGGCGTAGTGGGCGAAGGCACAGGGCTCCACCTCGCCCGCCGCGTTGATGTGGAAGTATTTCCGCCCGCCGGCGATACAGCCCACCGCCGCCTCGCCGTCGTTCCAGAAGTCCACCAGGAAGATGGGCTTGGTGCGCCGGAACTCCCGGATGCGGTCGAACATGTAGGCCCGCTGCTCGGGGGTGGCCATGAGCTCCAGGTCCACGTCCCGCCCGATGGGGATGTAGGTGAAGTACCAGCCGAAGGCACAGCCCTTGTCGACCATCAGGTCGATGAACTCATCGCTGGCCACCTCTTCCGTGTTCTTCCGGGTGTAGGTGGCAGAGAAGCCGTAGATGAGGCCCGCGTCGTGCAGGATGTCCATCGCCCGCATGACCTTCTGGAAGACGCCCTTGCCGCGCCGCGCGTCGGTGGTCTCCTCCAGCCCCTCGATGCTGAGGGCGAAGACCATGTTGCCCCGCTCGGCGGCCTCACGGGCGAACTCCTCGGTGATCAGGGTGCCGTTGGTGTAGATGTGGAACATCTGCTCCGGATGGCGGCGGGCCAGTTCGAGCAGGTCGTTCTTCCGGACCATGGGCTCGCCACCGGAGATGACGTAGAAATGGATGCCCAGCTCGCCGCCTTCGCGGCAGACGCGGTCCATGGTCTCGAGGCTGAGCTCGTGGCGCAGCTGGTAGTCGCCGGCCCAGCAGCCGATGCAGCGCAGATTGCACTTCTCAGTGGGGTCCATCAGGATGGCCCACGGCACCTTCACACCCAGCCGCTTCTCGGCCTCCCGCTGCTTGGGGATCCCCAGGAAGCTGGCGTTGATGAAGAAGTTCACGGCCGTGCGCTCCCGCACCTTCGGGTGCGTTTCGGTCAGCATCCGCATCCCCAGCTTGTACCAGTTCCCGTCCTTGTCGTCCAGGAAGGGCTTCACCTTGCGGGCGATCTCGCGGTGGCTCTCCAGAGGGGCGATCCTGATCGCCAGGTCGACCAGCCGGGGCAGGTTCTCCTCCGGATTCCGCAGCACCATCCCGGCGACACGCTGCAGCACCTGCTGTCCCAGATACGTCTCGGCCAGGTTCATGGTCATTCCTCCTTCCGACAACGGTGAAACGACGCGCATGGAGAGGGATCGCTACAGCAGCTCCGCCTCAAACTCGGCTTCCTCCTTGGCGACGAGCTCCTCCAGATACGCGAGGAAGTCCTCTGCCGCTGCGGTCACCTCCTCAGGGGTCGCCTGACCGCCAAGGTCCAGCGCCGCCACCACGGTGTCGGCCACCAGATCCGCCACCTGGTCGTCCGGGAGCCCCAGCTGGTCCGGCGTCCAGGAACAGAGCATGAAGAACCCGAGGAAGACGGCGCGAACCAGGAAGGCCTGGGCACGGGGCGCAAGATCGGGACGGACCAGGTTCCGCCGGCTGAGAAAGTCGATCAGCACCTCGAAGAGTTCCTTCCGCTCGGGATGTTCGTCGGCCTCCCGGAGCAGCTTGCCGACCACTTCCACGTCACGGGTGAAGACGGCCCGCCCCAACGGGTGGCGAAGGAGGCCGAGTGCGGCATGGCGGAACAGACTGCGGAGGGTGGGCCGCTTGGAGGAGGCCCGGACGTTCTCCAGGAAGGTGCGGGCCAGGGCGACCTGTTCCCGGCGCAGCAGGGCTTCGAAGATGTCGTCCCGCGTCTTCCAGTGCAGGTAAAGCGTCCCCTTGGCCACGCCCGCCTGGCGCGCCAGATCATCCATCGTGGTCTTGTTGTAGCCGTACCGCTGCAAGAGTTCCGCCGCCGTGTCGAGGATGTGGTGGGCCCGCGCCTTGCGCCGACCCCGCCTGTCTGCAGCCATGCAGTCACTGCCTCCCAGCCGTGGATATGACCAAATGTGTTCATTTGGTCATTCGTCTACCTTTAGGGTATACCAGCACTGCGATCCGTACAAGTACGCGAAAGGATCGCACGACTCCCCGCCGATTATCCCTTCGGGGTGCACACAAAGTAGCAGCCCCGACTGCTCCGCGGAACAGCCGGGACTGCCTTCACCGCCGCACCCGCGCCCAGAACCCCTGGACGGTGCCCTTCATATGATACAGGAGTCACAGCGCGGAGGAGGACTTACCTGTGGCCAGACCACTCCTGGTGACGGAAGGGGCGGGGAAGACCCGACCCGTGGAGATCCGGCCGGGGCTGGCGGTGGGGGCGGGGCGGCCGGTGGTGATCGCCGGCCCCTGTTCCGTGGAATCGCCCGAACAGATCCAGGCGACCGCGCGGGCCGTGCGCCGGGCGGGGGCGGTCATCCTGCGGGGCGGCGCCTTCAAGCCGCGCACCTCCCCCTACTCCTTTCAGGGGCTGGGCGAGGCCGGATTGCGCATGCTGGCCGAGGCCCGGGAGCTGACCGGCCTGCCCGTCGTGACCGAGGTGATGGACCCGGGCGAGATCGACCTGGTGGCGCACTACGCCGACATCCTCCAGGTCGGGGCCCGCAACATGCAGAACTTCCGTCTGCTGAGCGCCCTCGGGCAGATCGACAAGCCCGTGCTGCTGAAGCGCGGCCCCGGGGCCACCCTGGAGGAGTGGCTCAACGCGGCGGAGTACGTCGCCAAGGGCGGCAACGGCCGCATCATCCTGTGCGAGCGGGGCATCCGCACCTTCGAGACGTACACCCGCTACACCCTGGACCTCGCCACGGCGGTGGCCGCCAAGCACCTGACGCACCTGCCGGTCATCGCCGACCCGAGCCACGCCAGCGGCCGGCGGGAGCTGGTGCCCGCGCTGACCCGGGCCGCGCTGGCGGCCGGGCTGGACGGCGTGATGCTGGAGGTCCACCCCGATCCGGCCCGGGCACTGAGTGACGCCAACCAGGCCCTTTCGCTCGAAGACTTCCACCGGCTGATGCGAGAACTGGGACTGGCACCCGTGCGCGCCGCAGCCGAAGACGCCTGAACTCCAGGGTCTTCGGCTGCGCTCGTGCTTGCAAGCGGACGCACTCCGGACTCGTGACGGTACCGTTTCAACCCAGCCTGGTGGACGCGCGTGGCGACGCCACCTTGGAACCTTGCATAGTTGTGCAACGTCCAAGTTGTGGTCTCATTTACGCAAGTGGAGGACGCCCCCTATGTCCAAACCGCGCGCGATAACCGGTGCGGTCCTGCTCGGCTCCCTGTTGACCGCGGTGCTGCTCATCGTCCCCCGGCTGGCGCGGCCGGCCGCGACGATGGATCCGCCCACCCCGGCAGGGGCCGGCTCGTCCGCGTACGCCGAGCCCGGCGGCGGTCAGGTGCTGGTCGACTGGCAGGACCGCGCCGGGAACGGCACACCCACTCCCGAAACCGGGGAGAGATCGCCGGCGGAAGGCGAGGACAGGCCTGCGTCCCGGCAGGGCCGTGCCGAAGGTGGCGGCAGCGTGCCCGGGGAAGGCGAGCCGGCCCCCGGGCCCGGCGCGCAGGCGCCGGAAGAGCAGCCGGACACCGACCGTGGCGTACAGCCGCCAGACCAGCCACCGGAACTGCCCGAAGCCCGTCAGACGCCGCTGCGGGTGCCGGTGCTCCTCTACCACCACCTCGAGCCCGGCGCCGACGGCGGCAACGGGGCGATCGTGAGCACCGAGGAGTTTGAGGCGCAGATCGCCTGGCTCGCCGCCAACGGCTACACCAGCGTCACGACGACAGACCTCCTGAACTGGCTGCACCACGGCACGCCGCTACCCGAGAAACCCGTCCTCATCACCTTCGACGACGGTTACCGCTCCAACTACATCCACGCCTACCCCACGCTGGCGCGCCACCGCATGAACGCGGTGATCTTCGTGGTGACCAGCCTGGCCGGACAGAAGGTCGGCAGTCTGGAGTACCTCTCCTGGGACGAGATGCGGGAGATGGTGGCATCCGGCCTCGTCGAGATTCAGGCCCACTCCCACGACGGCCACCGCTACGTGGGCGGCCAGCCGGCCCTGGTCGCCTGGTCGGCCGAGGAGATCACCGCCGACTGGCAGCAGCTGCGTGACCTCATGCTGGCAGAGGGACTGCCCCAGCCCATCGCCTACGCCTACCCCTTCGGCGCCCACGGCCAGGAGACGCTGGCGGCCCTGCAAAGCGCCGGGGTGCAGCTGGGCTTCACGGTGGAGCGGGGGTACATCGTCCCTGGCCACGATCCGTACCGGCTGAACCGGCAGATCGTCTTCCCCGGCATCGGCGAATGCGGTTTCGCCCGTTTGCTCACGGGCGACGCGGGTGCCTGCGACTGAGCGGAGCCAGGTCGTCCGCCACAGGCGGCCTACCCCCCACGACGGACAGCAGCCCCCTGGCCCACGCTGTGTGCAGCGAGCCAGGGGGCTATCCTCAGCCAGGCCTCGTCGATCAGAGCAACGGCCAGGCCCTACGGGGTATCGCCGTGTGGAAGGTACAGCCACGGCCCTTCAACCGTCGCCGCGGCCGTGGCCCCGCTGAGAAGCAACAGCAGTTCGCCGCGGTGGAACTGGCGGATGGCGGCGTCCATCAGGTCCGCGTAACGCGGGTCGCCGTCCTCGATCGCCAGCGCCTCGTCGATCTGGCGGGAGCGGCTGCCCACCGATGCGGCGGACGTGCCCACCATCTCGGCAATCTCCTGCTGTGTGGCGCCGAGCCCGTAGATCCGGTTCGCCAACAGGTATAGCAACCCGCCAACCCAGGGCTCCGGACGGTTTACGCGCGGCCTCAGCACGTGCACGGCATCCCACCAGAGCCGGTGTGCCCCTTCGATCTCCTCCGGGTGTGCGCCCTCCTCCAACAGGAACCCGGCCAGCCGTTCCGCCACCGCCTGCCAGGCGGGATCCTCCTGCGGCCGACCCACGACAGCGGGCTCCGACGCCACCTGCACCGCGAGGCATTCCTCGCCGAAGAAAAGGGCGAGGTCCATCACCGTGTCCACGCGGGGCCAGAGGGCGCGGTAGTAGTGGTTCCAGGTGGCGCCGGGCATCTGGCGGCGCAGGAGCGCCATGTCCTGCCGGATCAGGTGCTCCAGCGGACGGACGGCTGCGGCGGGCACGAGGTAGGAACTGTACCCAAACCGGAAGTGAGAGCCGGTCGGCAGGAGCCACCCGGCCACCAGGTCGCCGGCCTGCAGCCCTTCCCGGGAATCGGAGGCGACGATCGGGGACTGGTCGCCCAGCCGCCGGAGGCGCACCTCGCCAGGGCCCGGGTGGAGCACGTGGAAGAGGCCGGCCACCGCCCCGCCGGACCAGGCGCGCAGCTGCTCCCGCTCCCGCTCCGACAGGCGCCGGTCCTCCCGGGCGATGCGCTCGGCCAGCGTCAGGTCAGAACCTGGCGGTCGATAGGCAAAGAAGATCCAGTCCAGCGGGTCGGTGAGGTCCTGGAGCGCCTCCTCGGGCGGGTCGCCCGCGTAGTACCGCGCCAGGCCGCCGGCCACGCCCTCCTCAGGCGGCAATTGGGCAGCCAGTTCCAGCAGGCGGCCCAGGAGGGCCGCGTGGTCGCGGCCCTCACGCACCCCCTGCAGGGAGATCACTCGTGCTTTGCGGTCGTTGGGACCCCTGGGCATCGGGCACCCTCCTCAGCATCGCCGAATCGGTGTGAGGCCAGACGCAGTCGTGCAGGCAGGTCCCTGGCTTCCGGCCCGGCCCAATACTCTTCCCCGTCGGGGCGTCAAATCCTGCCGGGGCGTGGCCGCATGCGGCCTCCGCACACCCGCCCCACAACGAAGGCGGCCGGCAGCCCGTGACCCCGGGGCTGTCGGCCGCCTTCCGCGCCCGCTACGGCTCGAGGGCCGCCATGCCGGCGCGGGCGACGTCCTCGTCCTCCTCACAGCTGCCGCCGCTCACCCCAATGCCGCCGATGAGCTCGCCGTTCCGAATCAGCGGGAAGCCGCCACCGAAGCTGATGATGTTCCCCACGTCGGCAAACTGCATGCCGTAGATGTCGGCGCCCGGCTGGGTCCGCTCGCCGACCTCGCGGGTGCTCATCCGCAGCGCCGCCGCCGTGTAGGCCTTGCCCTGGGCAACCTTCACGCTGATCAGCAGCGAGCCGTCCATCCGCTTGAACGCCTTCAGGACCCCGCTTTCATCGACGATGGCAATCACCATCGGCACGTTGATCTCCCTGGCCCTGGCCTCCGCCGCCGCCAGGATCCGATCGCAATCGCTGGCGGTCAGTTTGCCGCACATCGCCTACTCCCTCCATTCGCACTCAAGCGACTCGTATGTCTATTTTATCACTATTCGCTTCGAGTGGTTGAATGTCCTGCAGTCGGGTACTGCAGGCATCCAAGATCGGACAGTGAGCGCCGAGTGCGAGCCGTCAGGTCCAGGGCGTTGCCGTGCACGAGCCCCGCCAGCGTCACGTTGGCCTCAGCCGCCTTCCGGCAGGCCAGGTTGGCCGCCGACAGCTGCGCTGGGCACCGGCCCCTCCACGGGAGCGCCGTCCTTTCTGGCGGGACTTCGCCGGCGGGCTTCTGTTCGGGCTGCAGAACGTGCTGCTGGCCGACCTGCGGCGGCCGCTCGTGTCCCCGGAGCAGCAGGGGCGCTTCTTCGGCCTGCAGGGCTCGCTGAATCAGGCGCTCTCACCGGTCGGCATGGCGGCGGCGGGGGTTCTTTCGGACTGGTTCTCACCGTACGCGGTCGCCGCCGGCGCGGGATTCGTCGTCGTGGCCCTGGCCATCTGGGGGCTCACGGGGCCGGGATTGCGGGATATCCCGTAAGGACAGCCGACCCGCACAGCTGCGGAGCTGTGCGGGTCGATGGGTTCTCGTTCTCTTCGCACCGGGGCTTCAGGGGACGGTGACTGCCGTGCGGACGGTCTCGCCGCCACAGGTGATGATCACCGGCCACGTTCCGGGCGTGGTACGCGTACCGACGGTCCAGGACCACGAGACCACGCCGGCCGCGTCGGCCTGCTTCGGCTCCAGTCCCTTTGCCGTGCTCGGGCCGCTCTTGTAGATCTCGGAGATGCTGCACGTCACTCCGGCCCTGGTCCTGACCGACACGGTGGCCTTCGCTCCCCGGGACACCACACCCGGCTCTTGCGTGATCGCCAGTGCGGCGGCCTCTCCTGCCGCCGCAGCCTCCGCCGCCTCCCCTGCCAGCGCAGCAGCCTCTCCTGCCGCCAGCGCCTCAGCGGCCTCGCCCGCGCCGGACGGCTCCCCAGAGCCGGGCTCCCGGTCCATCTCCGCGGCCATCTGCCCGTCCTGGTACTCCGGCAGGGCCCACAGCCCGCGGTTGGCCTCCCGGGCCTCCCGCTGGCACGCCAGGAGGAGGTCGGCATGATCCGGGTTGTCGGCGAAGGTGTACACCTGGGCGTAGCCGTCCCGCACGAGGAGGGCGTTCAGGAACGTGCCGTCCGCGAGCCAGACCCAGGCCAGGAGCCGCCCGTACCGGTCACGGGGCGTCTGCCCCGGAACGTACAGCACCTCCTGGTTGGCGGTGAGCTGTTGGGTATAGGCTGAGGCTTCCTTCCCGTACGCCTGAACCGGGCGACGGGGGTCCACCGACTCCGGCGTGTTGATCCCGATCAGCCGGACCCTCGTCCCGTCAGCGAACGCCAGCGTGTCCCCGTCCACCGCCCGGGTCACCAGGATCCTCTGGGCATCTGCGGGAGGCGAAGGCGCCTCCGCCAGGCACCCTTCCAGGGCGGGACCGGCCGCCTCCGCCGCGGACTGCCGGTCCGCCGCAGCCCCGTCGCCATCGGGCCCGGACGGCGGTTCCGCTGCTGACGGATCGACGTCAGGGCCGGAGGGCTGGCTCCCCACGGACGGGACCACTGCGGCCTCGCCGGACTCCGCCGCGGCAGCCTCGGGGCCGACCGCGTCTACCGGCGCCCCGGACCATGTGGCCGCCTGGGAAGCCGGAGGGGAAATGCCGCCGCATCCGGCGAGCAGCACGGCCGCAACTGCAAGGGCCATCACTCGTTTCCACAGCACTGTCAGGGCCCCCCGAAACGCAACCTGTGGTTAATAATTTGGTATCGCTTCCTTTCAACCCTTCCTCGTCTAACGCGGCCCGGTGAACCGATGGACGGAAGGCGCCCGGGTCCGCCCCCTGCCGGGCGCACCGGCGGGGGCATCGGGCCGACGACAAGATACTCCGCCGGCGCTCCCGCCATGCCGGAAACACGAAAACCCAGAGCCCTGCATGAAGCAGAGCTCCGGGCGTGTCCCAGAAGCAGGGTGCACACGGCTGCGGGCCCCTGGCAGGGGCCGGGCATATCAGTCGAAGTCGGTGGGCAGATCGGGATTGTCGTAGTGCTCAAACATCCGCCGGATTTGGGCGGCGGTGACGCGGCTGGTGGACAGGGCCGGGATGCTGTCGCGGTCAAAAAAGCCGACCCGATCCGTCTCCAGGCTGGTCCGAGCCGTGCCGTCCACCAGCTCGCAGCGGATGAACAGCTTGTACACGTACCACAGCAGCGGAGGGTGCGCGTGCCTGGCCCGGTCGTAGACGGCGAGCACCTTCACCGGCCGCACCCGGTAGCCCGACTCCTCCAGCACTTCCCGGGCGGCCGCCTCGCCGGGGCTCTCCCCCACGTCGGCCCATCCGCCCGGCAGGGACCAGAGCCCCTCCCCCCGCTCCCGCACCAGGAGCAGCCGGCCCCGGACGTCAAAGACGACGGCGCGGACGTCGACCTTGGGGGTCAGGTAGCCCTCCTCGGCCGCAAGCGCCTGAGACAGCACGTCCTTCGGCACAGACGTGTAGCTGGCCATGATCTCGCCAGCGATCTCACGCAGCCGCCGGTACCGCTCCTGGTCGTAGGGGTCCTTGCTGTACGTGATTCCGGCCTGGGCGATGGACTGAATCTGCTGCGCCCACTGAAGCCACAACGGGTTGTGCGACAATAAGATCACCCCCGCCCTTTCGCCGTGTCAACTGCGATGCAGATCGCGCCGGCCTGACCGACATCGGATGCACTCGTCATGCATCAGGTGCCAGACTCCGCCAAACAGCCCCCGAACCTTCATTGTAGGCTGACCCTCGGCAGGCTGACTCCCGCCACCGGGAACCATGCGGGCACACATGGTTCTCTGCGTGATGCGGCTGGATACTCGGGACCGAGTGTGCCCGCAAGGTTGCCTGGGTGGCCCAGGTGTGGTACACATCCGTGGGGGAGAGAACTGTGTTGATCTCGAATGTGTAACTCTGACGCATCAAGCTGAGTGGTCTGGAGGAGGAGACGGTGTTCAAGTGCGTGGCTTTTGATGTGGACGGAACGCTCATCGACAGCAAGGAAGCCATCCTCGCCTCACTACGGGAGGTGCTCCGGGAAGAACTGGGGCGCGAGTTCCCGGAGGAGGAGCTGGTACCCGTACTGGGCATTCCGGGTGCGAGGGGGCTGGCGCGGCTGGGCGTTCCCGACGTTCCGGCCGCCCTGGCGAAGTGGGACGCCTACGTGAGGCAGTACGACCATCTCATCACGGTCTTCCCGGGCATTGAAGAAACCCTCACGGCCCTCAGGGAAGCCGGCGTCACCCTCGGCCTCGTGACCTCGAAGACGCGTGTGGAGTTCGACCACGATTTTCGACGTCTCGGCCTGACCGACTACTTCAACGCCATCGTCTGCGCCGACGACACCCCCCGGCACAAGCCGGACCCCGACCCCATCCTGAAGCTGCTGGCCGACACGGGGCTCCACCCGACCGACGTGGTCTACGTCGGGGACACGGTCTACGACAGCCGGTGCGCCCGTGCGGCCGGGGTCAAGTTCGCCCTCGCCCTGTGGGGCACCCTGAACCCCGCCGTCCCCTGCGATTACAGGGTCCAGCACCCTTCCGATCTCCTCCGCCTGTGCTGCACCACCCCATAAAGAGATGGAGCCGGGGCGAAAGGGCCCCGGCTCCCCTCATGCGGAGCGGGCAGCCGCCCTCTCTGCGGGGGCCACCGCCAGCACCCCGGCGAGTCCCAGCACGGCCAGGCAGGCAGCGCCGATGGCAAAGCCGGCGGGCACGGACATGTGATCGAACAGCGGCCCGAACAGGAGGGAGCCGAGGGCCGAGCCGCCGTAGGAGCCGGTGTACCACAGGGCGTGCGCCTTGCCCAGGTCGCCCGGTGCGACCTCGCTCCGGATCTTGAGCGACATGGCCAGGTCCATGATGGGCCCGCCGACCGCCGCAACGGCAGTCGCCGCCAGACCGGGCGGTGGGGATGCGCGCGAACAGGAATGAAGCCAGGAGCGGACCCACGATGCGGGCCGTCCGCATAGTGGCTGAGTAGACTGCGGCCCCGCGCTGGTAATCGCTCTCCGGCAGCACGCTCACCAGCATGGCGGAGCGTGCCGGCATGACAAAGCCGAGGCAGACGCCTGCACCAGCGCCACCGCCGCCAGGTGCCACGCCTCGAGGGTGCCGGTCACGTAGAGCAGCGGCACCAGCCCCACCGCGCCCATCCGCACGAGCCCCGTGCCGATCATCAGCCGCCGCCGGTCGAACCGGTCGGCCAGGACGCCGCCCAGCAGGCCGAAGATGAGGTAGGGCACGTACTCGGCGGTACCCACCAGCGCCATCGCGGTCGACGACCCCGTCACCCGGTACGTGAGCCAGAACAGGGCCATCCCGTAGAGTTGGTCGCCCACTGCGGAACAGAACTGGCCGAAGTAGAGCAGGGAATAGTTGCGGTTGCGGAAGAGCGAGAGCACCTGTCGTCCTCCTCGGCTTGGTGGGGATGATCAGTAGCACGGATGCGTAGTACATAAATTCTTATTGAGACGAACGAAAGGAGCCCTGCAATACGCCACAGGGAGGCCCTGGCCAGGTCAGCCAAGGAGAGCCGGGGCGCATGAGCCCGGGCCTGGTGCTCCCGCAGGATCTCGTCATACACATCCGGGCGCTGCAGCGCCTCAACCAGAGGCACGACGCTAGGGATAAGCTCGCCGTTCACGTGTCAGCCCCGGCGTGTCGGAGATCCGCACAAACTCCGTCCCGAAGCGCCAGCGCACGCCGGGCGAGCACCAACTCAGGGTGGAGGCATATTCCAAATCCTCTCCACGCGGGCACCCTCCGGTGCGAGGATCACCCGGAACACATCCGGGTTCGTCATGGCCGCCCACTCGGCAAAGCCGAAGCGGTCGTCGAAGTGGTTGAGCAGCAAGGTGAGCAGGCACCCGTGCGACACCAGGACAACCCCCTGCGCGGTGAGCGGCAGCGCCTCCTCCACCACCGCCACGGCGCGTCGCATGGCGGCCCGGCTGGACTCGCCGCCAGGGAAAGAGAGGTCCAGATCCAGGAAGGTCTGCCGGAGCCGTTCCTCCCAGTTCGGCGAGTTCGCACCGCTCAGCACCCGCTCGCGCAGGCGGTCGTCCGTGAGGATGTCCAGGCCCAGCCGTCCGGCCAGGGGAGCGGCCGTCTCGACCGCCCTGGAATAGGGGCTGGACACGATCCGGTCGATGGGGAAGCCCCCGAGGAAGTCCGCCAGAACCTCGGCCTGGGCCCGGCCTTCGGCGGTGAGCGGAGCGGCGGGATCCTGCCCGCCCGCCTGCCAGTGGCGTATCAGGTAGAGGACTTTCGTGCGCATGAAACCGCTTTCCTCCCTGCCCCCCTCTCATCCTGGTCCATCATGGGCAGGGCGGCCACGACGACTGTCTCACTCCCTGTGCCGTCGGTACGCTGCGCTGGCCCCGCCGGTCACCGTTCCCGCATGTCCTGCAGGCAGCTGATGCACAACCCGTCTCGAATGCGGTCCGGCTCTTGTGCTCGCTCGCACCGCCGGCATATCACCGGCTCCACTCCCCTGCTGCGGATCAGGCACGCGCGGCACTTGCACCGGTCGCCGGTGCGATCCCAGTAGTCGGTGGTCACACGGCCGCAGACCTCACAGGTTGCCGGCGGGTCAGCAAGGTCCGCCCGTATCGGCGGGATCCGCGCGGTTCTGGATTTTCGCCCAACCGAACGCGCCACACCGGCCGCCACGCCGGAAACAGGCTGAGGGTGCGGACTCGTCTGAATGCGCATCGTAGCTCTGGTCTCTGCCTGCCTCCGGACCTCGAGTTCCTGCAG
Source organism: Symbiobacterium sp. (assembly GCF_040797425.1). Lineage (NCBI taxonomy): Bacteria > Bacillati > Bacillota > Clostridia > Eubacteriales > Symbiobacteriaceae > Symbiobacterium > Symbiobacterium sp. The sequence goes on from NZ_JBFNEH010000033.1 coordinate 39,937, forward strand.
GGCCCTGGCCTTCCTCTCCCAGCGCGTCCACTTCTCTTTCGCCCGGAACTCGGCCGGAAACACGAGCTCGCCGTGCCACACCAGGAGCTCCTCCAGCGAGGCGTCCAGGACCTCGGCGAAAGCATACGTGTTGGGGTGGCACCCGCCTGGGCAGAGCTTACGGTGTAGGACGAGACGGCTTTGCTGCACGTCGAGGTAGCACACGGACTCGTACCGCGACGGCTCCCGAAGGGAGTACACATGGTACTGGTCCCACTGGCGCCACACCGTCAGGCGTCGGTCAACCGGGGGGATCACCAGAAGGTCGGGGCGACCGCCGGGAAGCTTGTCACACGCCCAGGTGCGCCTTTCCATCGACAGGATGGGAAACAGGCGCGCTCCGGCCCGCTCGGCCTGCCGCGTCAACTCCTCGATTCCGCTTCTCCTGCCACGGGGGAACAGCTTGTAAGCGACGGGTGGGCCCTGCGGGGGCTTCACCCAGACATCCGCCAGTTCTCCGCCGGGTAGTTGTCTTTCCAGGTCGACATTCCATCCCGATTTGCCTTCGGTCTTGCGACGGAAAAAGGAGTAGAGCAGGAGACGGCCCTCGAGGACGAACGCCTCGGCGTCTGCGTAGCGTCAATCGGTGAGGCTGCGGTGGGCGAAATGGGACCTGACGGTGACGCGCGGCCGGTAGTTGACGGGCCCGTCGTAACCCGGGCACACGATCTCGTCTCGGCGGCACCACTCCTGCAACTGCTCGGGGGTCCAACCGGCATCGACCGAGACAACGCATTGACCTGTCGGCAGGTGTAGCGCCTTGAACACCGCCTGTCCCTCCAACAGAAGGGCCTGCCCGGGCCTCTCGCCGGCCGGTGGGAGACGGCGATGAGCCGGATCTCCGTCCGGTTGTCCAGGGCGATGCAGCGCCGCAGGCCCCTGGCCGTCCTACTGATCCTCATCCCAGTACCATTCGGCGATGATCGGCCACTGGCTGACCGGCAGTCGGCTCCAGGGCAGCGAGGTCCCGGTAGCGTAGTCGCGGGTCAGCATCTCGTACCGCCGCCGGGTGATGCGGGCGACCCGGGGCGACGTCTGCCCGGGCGAGGCCAGCCGCACATCCTTCACCAGCGGGTTGGCGAAGAGCCGGCCTGCCGCCCCGAACTGCGCCTGCCAGGCGTCCGTCTGCTCTTCCCCCGCGGGCAACCAGAGGGCCACCATCAGCCCACCGTCATTCCAGCCCAGGAAGAGCAGCGTTGCGTCGGGCACCTGCGCCTTGATCTCCTCGGCCCACTGCTCCCATCGGGGCTCCGCGGGCTGGTCGCCCACGGCCTTCCATTCCGGCCACAGCGCTCCGTCCCAGCCGTCGACGCGCATGTTGGCGTACTGCTGCCATTCCTCCGGCTTCATGCCGGCGTTGCGCCACAGCTCGAACTGGACCCACTCCTCGCTGAACCGCTCTTCCCGGCCGTCCGGCCCCCGGAAGCGCAGCTCCATCGTTCCCACGCGCACCAGGTCGCTGCCAAACCGGCCCATGATGGCCGCAAAGGCCGCAGGAGCCTCCTGCGCGGGCGGCACCGTTTCGGACCGCCGGACGACGGCCGAGACCCTCACCCAGTCGACGCTCCAGTCATCCACCGTCAGCTCCATGAGCCGGTCCCCGAAGAGCTCCTCCAGGTGCCAGCGCACGGCCGGCTTGTAGACGTCGAAGTTTGTCCACCGCGGGAGGTGGTGAGGGCCCACGAACGGCTCCAGGGTGTCCGGGCGCACCGGCCGCCGGAGGAAGGCGAACTCACCCATATAAGGATCGCTTTCCAGCCAGACCGTTTCCAGCTCCTGGGACTGGGCCATCAGCGACGAGGCGAGGTTCTCGAGGCCCCACGGCACGTTACGCAGCGTGGGGTCTGCGAAATCCCGCTCGACTCTGCCCAGGAGGCTCGGCTGGCCCCAGTGATTGAAGCCCAGCACGTAGCTCTGCGGGGGCAGGTGGTTGCCTACAGTCTGGGCGACCGCCCTCAGGACCGACGGATCGTAGGGGGCGGAAAGGTCGGGCTCCGCGACGGCCACCGGTTCGTAGGTGTTCGTCTGCGGGTTGAACTGGTAGTACTGCGATGAGATGGTGAAACCGCCCTCGTCCTTGTACCGTCGACCGGAAACCTTTACCCGGTTGCCTTCGGCGGTCACGCCCCAGTCGGTCTGCACCTCCAGCGCGACCGTGAGGGAATCCGCGGTCGGCACCAGCACCCAGCCCCAGGCGTGGTGGCCATCCTCCACCGTCACGAGCAAATGGTCATTCTCCCCCTGCGCCACGGTGGTCAGGTTGTAGTCGGCGTCAGGGGCGGGGTTCTCGAGTTCGATTTCGGGCCCGCACGAGATGGAGACGTAGAGCCGCCCGGGGGTGCGGTACAGGGTGGCCGTGGTGCTCTTGCCGGCGAACTGCAGCTCCACCGAGGCGGCGACCTCCCTCTCCTCCGCGCCGGCCCCCGGGGCCCGCTCCGAAAGAGACGAATCGTCGGCCCCGGGGGACGCTTCGCTGGCCGGCCGATTCGCAGAGGCTTCCGACGTCGGGCCCGGACGGACAGGACCTCCACAGGCGGAGGCGGTGATCGCCAGCAGTAAGAGAAGCGTCAGCCAGCGGAGCCTCAACCTTGCCATGAAACCTACCACCTCTTAAAGGTCTCGATGACGTCCAGCAGTTTCTGCGGGTACCTGCTGTCCGTGGCGTAGCCGCCCGCGCGGAGCGCGTGCGCCACGCAGGCCAGGTCGCCGTTGCACTGCCGTGCTGCATCGTACCGGGGCAGATTCAGCACCGCAGTATGGTCTCTGATCGAATCGACGACGGTGTTATAGGCACGGAAAGGCGCCAGCACCCGTACGGACCTGCCGTCAATCTCCTCCCAGGTCCACGACATGACGACACCGTTGGTTCCGGGCTTGCTCGTGCCCTTGATGCCGAACATGTTGTAGCTTTCCTTCCCGGTCTCCACGTCCTTCGGGGTCGCCTTCCCCCAGTTGGACTCGAGGGCCCACTGGGCGGCGTGAATCTCCCACGGGATGCCGCTCTCCCGCTCGGCCTCCAGGAACAGCGGCTTCAGGATCTCAAACCGCTCCCTGTCGCTTGTGGCGGCCAGATACCGCTGGTGGATCTCCTGGTCCGAGTACCCCCGCGGCTGCATCTCCGGGCCCTGGTAGATGTAATACTCCACCCTGTGCAGGTTGTTCTGTCCGAAGCCCTCGGCAGCGGTCCCGGTCGTGAAGTTCCGGCTGCCCGCCTGTGCGATGGTGGGCCCCAGCGTCGGATGATACTCGCCCGGCCGCACCATGGCCATGTGGCCGATGCCGCCCGGTTTCTCGAGGGCCGCGATGGCAGGGATGCCCAGGTTGGCGGCCGCCTGCGCCTGCTCGGCGGTGACCCGCACCCAGCCGTACTCCTGGCCCTGCTCGCGGAGCCAGCGGGTCATGCCGTTGGCGTCCAGTTCGCGATACTTCCCGGTGCTGCCCGGATAGCCCCGCTTGTACGCCTCGCGGATCTCGTCGGCCCGGGCGATCTGGCCCGTCTCGGTGTTGATCCAGTGTGCGATCTCCACACCCATGGCACGGGTAACATCCCACACGTAGATGTTGCAGTAGGTGGTCTGGTTCCGACCGGGCCTGTACCGTTCCTGGTTGACCACATCAAACTGGTCGAGAATGGCCTCGTACCACTCCCGGTTCCACCGCCCCGCCTCTGCCTGAATGAGGCTCTGGATGGGGTAGGCTGCGTCGGTCTTCACCCAGGAGCGGTCGGTGACTCGCGGCGGCGGGGGAAGCAAGGCTGGCTGCCACCCCTGCTGCCGTTCCCGGGCACGCCGCTCCGCCTCGGCCCGATACTCCCCATCGAGGTGCCAGGTCCGTTCGGGCCCCCACAGTGCGGCGGCCTCTGGATCCAGGCGGGCCAGCCGCTCGCGCGCGTCCTGCCCCTGGGCCGCCCACTTGTCGGTGGACTCCCCGTTCAGGTACGCCTGCCACCAGCCCTCCTTGGCCCGCCACAGGTCCGCATAAGCGTTGTGGATCGCAACCGCCTCGTTCTGGATGGCCTGGGCGAGCGGGGCGAAGGTGGGGTGCTTCAGCATGGTGTCACGGTACTCGCGGAGCGGCTGGTAATGCTCGGCATCCCAGCGGTCGGCGGCCTCCTTGCCGTCCGCGATCACCATATGCCAGTAGGTCTTCTTCCCCTTCACAAACTCGTCCCGGAACTGCAGCAAGTCGCGGGTCTCCTGGGATACGACCCTTTCGAGCAGCCGGTCGAACCGATCGGCCCCCAGGGCCTTCCGGTACACGTCGAGGCGCTGCAGAAGCTCCCCGATCGGGTCGGGCGACGCCTGCCCGCTCTGAAGCCCCTGTTCGAGCGCCGCCAGCTCCTGGTGGGCCCGCTGCTCCACGTGCTCCAGCGCAGCGCCGCGCACGCCCCACCAGTCCACCGGCTGCGGCCCGTCCGGCCTCTGCCCGTTTAGGACTTGACCCCAGTAGGTGGCCACCTTGGTCCAGAGTTTCTGCCCGTTGATGATGGCCTGCCGAGTTTCGCTGCTGAGTTCATACCACAGGTCCCGGTAGGGAAGGAAGTAAGGGTCATCCCCGAACTGGGGGTCAAGCACGTCAAAACGGCCTTCCTGTGCGAGCCGCAGGTACTGTTCCTCCTTGCGGGTCAGCACCAGCTGATTCGGGTCGGCAGCCTTCTCCAGGGCCAGCCCGGTCGCGTCGCGCCCCGACAGGATGGCCTCAAGCCGGACGAAGGTTCTGCCGGCGGCACCGTGGAGGCCGCGCACCTCCAGGGCCGAGAGCGCATCCTCGCCCCAGCGCTCCCGAAGGGCGTCGGAGTTCCGGTCCAGCGCCAGCTCGTCGGACAGAATCTCCTTCACGCCCTTGTAGGCGTAGGCCTCCAGCTGTACGCGGTTATTGAGCCCCTCCGGAGCCCCTCCCAGCTCGGCCAGCCTGTGGAGGAAGTCGTTGTTGCCCAGCCACTCACCAACCCGCCCCATCAACTGCGATGCACTAAGCTCGCGCTCCACCCGGGTCTGGGTGAGAGCTAGACCTCGATCGAGCACGCAGTCACCCTCCCATGTGAGGAATGTTGCGGGATATATTTTTGGTATTGTGCTAAGTGTCTATCTTCGGTTTTGCGGCGCAAGGTTCCTGCCAGGCGTGCCGGATTGTGGTGCGGAAAAGTGCGTGACGTTCGGTCCCCAGCACCAGGCAGAAGCCCAAGAACGTGCCGCTGCAGTCCGAGGGCGGTGCCCGCAGTCGCCGGGGCGGACAGAAAACGTGGGCCGTGTGCTGGTCGGCGAGCAGGCCGCACCCGCAGCCACCGGGACGGAGGTGGCCGTGGGTAGCAGGCTACCCCCGGAGGCGCCGGTCGCAGTCGGTGCACTCTCCTGTGGCATGTGCTCCCGGTACCGCAGTGCAAAAAGGCTGCCGCACGGGGCAGCCTTGAGACTACGCTTAATCTACAAGGTATACGTTAACTGCCGTCCATGTATGACCGCCGTCAGCCGTCGTGAGCAGGGCACCATCCTCGGCAAGAAGCCACCCTTGAGTGCGAGTCACAAACTGTGTCTGCTTCACTGAGTCGGCCACGACGGGAAGCGCCTGCCAGTGGTAGCCGCCGTCTTCCGCGTAGTAGAGACAGTTCGACTTCACCATCCACCCATGCTAGTGGGCCACAAAGGTTGGATCCGAAGCACCGGTATCCCGCCGTCGCTCGTGCGCACCACGCCGACCGGCTCACGTCCCGACGCGAAACTGTAGCTGAGCAACAGCCCCCCGTGCTCCGCATCAAGGAAGCTAGCTAAGCTGCAATGATGTGCTGATCCATCTCCCCTCGAAATCGGCCCACTGCCCCACCGAACCGCAAGGGCGGACTGCGGTGCAGGGAGACGATAGCAGCGCTGAGCACTTCAACGACTGATGGCACTTGCTGTTCTTGATGAGCTGTCCCAAGTGGACGCTGTACTCGATGTACAAACTTGCATACTGAATCTTTTGTTAATACGTTGCGGTACATGTTTCCTCCACGTATACTGTGGGCTACGCACACTACTGCTGCGGGGGTGCGGCCAAGACTTAACGACGGTGACCCGGTCCGTAGTACACAACAACGAAAGGAGGTGGGAACAGTTTCGGGCGGCAGCTACGTTTCTGGTTTTCGCATCCTTGCTTCTGGCCGCTTGTGACTACGGAGGGGAGACCTCAACTGCCACGGCGTACCTTACGACCTTCACATCGGAAACCCTGGTGTGAGCGTAATGGGTTTTATGTGGATGATCGAGCTATACGTCCGAGGGAGTTTCTGCGGTACTCGCTGGAGGAGATCACCAGGTTGCTGGAGGAGGAGCGGGAGTTCGGCGTCTCCTCCACCATGGGGGAAAAGACCTCTGCGGAGAGAACTATCTATCGTCGGAGGTGTGCGTCAGTTGGTGGGTAAACCCGTCAAGAACAGCGTAGAATGCTGGATCATCCGCCGCATGGTGGATGCGGAGGATGCCGTGCTCCTCTTGCACGTGGCGGCGAGCCCTGACATTCCAACCGGTTTCTGGCAGCCCATTACGGGCGGAATCAAGGAAGGCGAGACCTCGCGGGAGGCTTGCGTCCGGGAGATCTATGAAGAGACGTCACTGAGGGTACGGGCTGAGGATGTCCACCAGATTCCCGGCCACTGGGAGTTTGAGCTTCCGCACCAGGTCATTCGCAAGGATCTGTACTGGGTGGAGACTCCTGAAGCCGCCATTCGGATCGCCCCGGAGGAGCACGACGACTGGAAGTGGGTGCCCATCTCCGCGGTGGAGGCGGGGCTGTACTGGGAATCCAACCGGCGCACGTGGGCCGCAGTGCGCGACTGCCTGCGGACGTGAACCTGGAGATGGAACGCTACATCACCAGCTTTGAGCGGTTTGGCGTCTGCTTTGACTTGTACGGGCTTGCAACCGAAGTAGCGGACCTCGTTTCCCATCGTCTCCAGCCATTCTTCCGGGTGGCGGTCGGGCCCAATGACGGAGCCGTTCAAGTCTCCTACCGAGTGATTCACGGTACTGCACGCGCTCCCCTGATGCAGGTCGACCATAAACGACGCCGTATGACATGCGCCGGCGTTGTCCCGGAAATCGTGGAAATTCAAAGTGGCGGCCCTCAAGCCCCGTT
>NZ_JBFNEH010000034.1:0-46901 GCF_040797425.1 Symbiobacterium sp.
GGTGGGGTGGGGGGGCGGGACGGCCCGAAAAAGTCCAAGAACGCGGGCCCCTGGGTCGGTTTCCTCGGCTCGGGGGGGAAGTGTCGGGCAGGGAAGATGGGTGAGCGAAGTGCACAAGGCATTTCGGACCGGTGTGAACTGGGGTTGGCGCTGGAGCGCGACCGGGAGCGCGACTGCACGGTTAACGTGAAAAGTCCGAACAGAAAGGGTGCACAGCCTGTCGCGGCGAATCTCAAGAGCCAGCACAGGGGAGGGGGCATGCGCGGATGGACACGAAACCCTACACGGAAGGAACCATGCTGGAGGCGCTGGGCATCTTGCTGGAGGAGATCACACCCCAGCGGGTGGTGGCCACGATGCCGGTGGACCACCGGACCCGCCAGCCGATGGGCCTGCTCCATGGCGGGGCGTCGGTCGCACTGGCCGAGACGGTTGCCTCCATCGGGGCAGCGCTCAACGCCGGCGAGGGGCGCACCGCGGTGGGCATGGAGATCAATGCGAACCACATCCGCTCCAAGCGGGAGGGGACCGTGCGGGCCGTGGCGACGCCGGCCCACATCGGCCGCAGCACCAGCGTGTGGGAGGTGCGCATCACGGACGAGGCGGGTCAGTTGATCTGCCTCTCCCGCTGCACGCTGGCCTTCGTGGACCTGAAGTGAATGAAGGGCAACGGGCGTACAAAAGGCTGGGGAGTCAGCACGGCGGGTTGCTGATGAGCCAGCGAAACCGTGGAGCAGTGCGATCTGGCCGCTCGGACAGTGTAGTGCTCCAAGCGAAGGAGGATTGCCGCGCAGCGGGCTGAGGTGCCGATGATCGCGACGGGTAAGACCAGCCTGATGGTGTGCGCAAACACCATCGGCGGCGTCCTCACGTTGATCACGTACAGCCGGGCGTTCGCGGGCTAATAGAGAGGCGGGGCGGCATCACTGCTGCCCCGCCTTTTTCTCCTCTTCCCCCCAGAGCGCCTGAAGCCGCTGGTACGTCGCCGGGAATTCGGGGGTGTAGCGCAGGAAGCTGGGAATCGGGTACCGCACACCGCCCTTGTGCGTGCCCTCCAGCCCCTCCAGCAGGTCGGCTACCAGCCGCCACGGGATGGTGAAGGCCATTTCCGTGTCCTGGGTCTGTCCGAAGATCCGATCGCCCAGGCAGGGTAGGATGAACTGCGGCCTGCCGTCCCGGGCGGTGCGGATGACGATGTCGGCGCAGTCGGCCCGGCCCGTGGTGGTGGAGGTGAGCGAGCCGCCCGTCTTCCAGAGGGATGCGGTCACCGCCCGCATCACCTGGGCCGAGTTGCCGTAGATGAGGAGCGTCTCGGGCTCAAACGTACAGCGATGCAGCGGCGCCACTACCACCGTGCCCGCCTCCTCCGGCGCGAATTTGGGCACTTCCTGCTCGGTGAGGGCGCCCTGTGCGCAGGTTTCCACGTACATCCCCGCCGCCAGGTTGCCCTCGGTGTAATACGGGATGGCCGGCTTGAAGCCGAAGGCCACCTGGGCGATGGGACAGATCAGGTCTTCGGGCCCCATGGCGATGGCCCACCCGTAGCGCCGGGCCATGCCGATGCCCTGGCAGATGGCGATCTTGATGCCCATGTCGCGGAGCGGACGGCGAACCCGGTCCGGCAGGGGTTCGCCGTCCCGGATGATCCGGATGCCCAGAGGAAACGTGTCGGTGCGCAGGTGCCGGTCAAGGGCCGCCGCGACGGTCTTGCAGTCCAGTGCCGTTGGCGTGTTCCCCACGGTACATCCCTCCCTGCGAATCAAATTTCTCTACATTCTACTCATTTCCTTCGACTTACACCTGCGGGTAGACCTGATGCGACAACACGACCGCCCGAGGCCGCAGCGGGAAGCCGGGACCACCCGGAGTCGCAGGAGGAAGCGTGCCTGGGAAACTGGAGCTGCTCGGGGCCGCATCAGGAAGCGAGCGTGAGAAAGCGGAGTCATCCGGAGCCGCAGCGGGAAGTCCCCCGGGGAAGCTCGGGGGGCCCGGTGCCACAGCAGGAGGCTCGCCCGGGCAGTCGGGGCCTGCATCCTCACGTCGTGGAGGATCGGGAACCGCTGTGGGCCGTCCAAACAGTTGGACAAGCCTTTTCGGTCAGGAAGAGAAGGAAACCCGCTCGATTGGGCGAAAGATTCAGTTTGTCTGGTTATGAACAAAGTCGATGAGAAAGTTTTAGGAGGGCATGCCTGTGTTGTACTTCTACCTGGTGATGGCGCATAGCCTGGTTCGGTGGCTGGTGTTGGTGGCCGCGATCGTTGCCCTGGTAGGTGCCCGGGTTGCTTCCGGTCGCGATGCGTCGGGCTGGGGCAGCAAGGCCGGCCTGGTCTACTCCGTGGTGTTGGACGTGCAGGTGCTCCTCGGGTTGATCATGTGGCTCTGGAAGTCGGCCTGGCGGTGGCACGCCTTCTTCGCCTTCATCCACCCCGGCACGATGATCCTGGCGATGCTCGTAGCCCATCTCGGCCAGAGGCTGCAGAAGCGCGGGAAGCCGGCCGCCGGTTTCTGGCTCTACCTCGCTTCGCTGGTGCTGGTGATTGCGGCGATTCCCTGGCGGAGCTGATTGTGTATCCGAACGGAGTTCCAAACAGAAGCCCCCTTCCCACGATGGGGAGGGGGCTTGATCTATGCGTACGGGACTTACCCCGCGCCAGGCCTGGGAGGGGTCTGCCTCCCCCGGGCCGGGGGGCCTGGGTCTGCTCGAGGCGCCGGCACCATGCCCAGGGCCGGGATGGATCCGGAACCGCCGGGGGTGGCCCATACCGATCAATTATGTAGCACAGGGTTGAACCATTGGATGCAGCCAGAGAGTCTCATCAACAGAAACATCCTGGGAAACTCGGTTCCAGCGACAATCGTCGTAAGACAGGAGGATGCAGCCGTGGTCGAACCTGTGGTCCGCGAAGGCGCGGCACCGGCCGTGTCGCCGTGGCGCGCGGTGGTCCGCGTGCTGCTCAGCCCCGTGGAGACCTTCCGGGCGCTGGGCAACAGGCCGCCCGTGCTTGTTCCCTACCTCGTACACACCCTGGTGGGCGTGGTGGTCCTGGCCCTCACCTACTCCAGCACCATGGAAATGGTTGACCAGATCGGCGTCATGATGGCCTCCCAGCCCGGTGTGACTGGGGACGACGTGCAGATGATGCAGCAGTTCACCCGATGGGGCGCCACCGCAGGGCTGGCCATCCAGTCGGTGGCGGGCCCCTGGATTGTGGGCTTCGTCCTCGCCCTGGTGGCCCTCTTCTTCGGGCAGTTCCACGGGGGTGGGGTCTCCCTCTCGGCCTACATGGGCATGATCGGCTATGCCCGCATGCCCCTCGCGCTCTCCCTGCTGTTGTCGGCGGTTTACCAGGCCTTCGCGGGGCAGCCGCTGAACCTGAGCGCTGCCGCCTTCCTGCCTGGTGACGCCAGTCCCATCCTGGCCGCCGCACTCACCATGCTCAACCCCCTGGGCCTCTGGTACTACGCGCTGCTGGCCGTTGGCTTCGCCGCCCTTTTCGGACGGGAGCCGCGCAAGGGGTGGGCCATGCCCGTCACCCTGCTGGTGATCGGCACCCTCTACCTGATGGCCACGGCGTCCTTCGCCCAGCAGGCGACGCTGAACCTCAACTTCCCACAGTAAAGCCAGGGAGGACCGAGAGTGAAGAAGAAGGTACTCGTGGCAGCTGCCATTATCGTATCTGTTGCGCTGATCTTGTGGGCTAACCTGGCCGACCTCCCCGCTGCCGGGGAGCGTACGAGCGCACAAGGGCCGAAGGGCGCCCCCCTGGTTCGGGTGCAGACTGTCTCCCGACGGTCGCTCCGGCAGGAAGTGGTGGCGCCCGGATTCCTGGAAGCCGCTCAGGTGCACGAGGTCCGGGCGCCCTTCACTACCCGGTCCGTGAAGCTGCTGGTGGGGCTCGGCGACCGGGTGGAGGCGGGCCAGGTGGTGGCCGAACTGGATTCCTCCGACCTCGCCCTGCAGGTGTCGGCCCAGGAGGCGCAGGTAGCGCAGCTCGAGGCGTCTCTGGCGAGCCTGCGGCTGCAGCAGCAGCAGGCGCCGCTGCAGCTCAGCCAGCGCATCGAGCAGGCCAGGAGCCAGCTGCTGCAGGCGGAAGACAACCTGGCCTCCGTGCTGAGGCAGAACGACGCCCTGCGCACGAGGCTCGAGCAGGCCCGCGTGAACCTGGCGACGCTGCAGGAGCGCACCTCCGACGGAGCCGCACAGGTGGAGGCGGCCCGGCAGGCCCTGCTGAAGGCGGAGGAGGCCTACCGGGCCGACCCGGGCAACGCGTCGCTGCGCGAGGCTTACGAGAAGGCCCGCGACCAGTACGATTCGGCCCTGCGGCAGAGCCGGGAGGCGGCCGAGCAGGCTGCAGTGCAGCTCAGGGCCGCCTATGACGAGTTGGCTGCGGCCGAGGCGGACTACGCCCGCGTGAGCGGCGACAACCCCGTGGCGGTGCAGCTGGCCAGCAGCCAGGTGGAGGCGGCGCGCCTCGCCCTGCAGATGGCCGAGAACGAGGCGGCCTCCGGCGGTACGGTGGCCGAACAGCTGCGGGCGGCCGAGCTGAACCTGCAGGCCACCCGGTCCAACCTGGAGGTGTTGCGGGCGAAGCTGGCCCGGGCGCAGCTCACCGCCCCCGCGGCGGGCACCGTGCTGACGCTCGCCATCACCGACGGCCTGCCGGCCCAGGAGTCGCAGCTCCTGCTCACCCTTGGCGACCTCGACCAGCTGAAGGTGACCATCCAGGTGGACGAGCTGGACATCACCAAGGTGCAGCCGGAGCAGTCGCTCACCGTGGAGACCAACGCCGCCCCGGGCTACCTCTTTGACGGGCGGGTCACCCGGGTGGCCGCCCAGGCGACCGCCGCCGGCGGCACGTCGTACTTCCCGGTGGAGGGGCTGGTGGCCAACCGCGACGGGCTCCTGCGGGCGGGCCTGAACGCCGAGGTGGTCATTGCTACCGCACAGCGGGAAAACGTCCTGGTGGTCCCGCTGGCGGCGGTGCGCACCGAGAACGGCGCCGAGAGCGTCCTCGTGGTGGCGGACTTCCGGGTGGAGGTCCGGCCCGTGGTCACCGGGCTGCGCACCGAGACCGACGTCGAGATCCTGGAGGGGCTGCAGGAAGGGGAGCAGGTTGTCGTGAGTCCCTTCACCCTCATCAACTCGCTGGAGGACGGCGCTGCGGTGCGGGTCGAGGAGGCTGAGGAAACCGGGGGGAAGTCCAGTGATTAAGCTGGTCGATATTCACAAGGTATACAAGATGGGCGACAGCGAGGTGCACGCCCTGCGGGGCGTGAGCCTGGAGATCAACGCCGGTGAGCTGGTGGCGATCATGGGCCCCTCCGGTTCGGGCAAGTCGACGCTGATGAACATCCTCGGCTGTCTGGACCGGCCCACCAGCGGCACGTACGAGCTGGACGGGAAGCTGATCACCGCCCGCAGCGAGTCGGATCTGGCCCGGATCCGCAACCAGCAGATCGGTTTCGTGTTCCAGACCTTCAACCTGCTGCCGCGCATGACGGCGCTGCGCAACGTGGAACAGCCGCTCATCTACGCCGGAGTGGGGGCGCGGGAGCGGCATCGGCGGGCCCGGGAGGCGCTGGAGCGGGTCGGCCTCGGCGACCGGATCAACCACCGGCCCAACGAGCTCTCCGGCGGCCAGCGGCAGCGCGTGGCCATCGCCCGGGCGCTGGTGACCCGCCCGTCGATCATCCTGGCCGACGAGCCCACCGGCAACCTCGACTCCCGCACCGGCGAGGAGATCCTGGCCCTCTTCCAGGAGCTGCACGCGGAAGGGGCCACCGTCCTGATTGTGACGCACGAACCGGACGTGGCCCAGCACGTGAACCGGGTCATCCGGCTCCGGGACGGGAAGATCGTCAGCGATGAGCCCGTGCCCAACCCCATCCGCGCGCTGGAGCGCCTCGCCGAGATGGGAGGACCTGAGGAATGAACATCCCCGAGACGCTCCGGGTGGCGTGGGAGGCCCTGCTCGCCAACAAACTACGGTCGATCCTCACCATGATCGGCATCATCATCGGCGTCGGCTCGGTCATCGCGGTGATCGCCATCGGGCGCGGCACCGAGGCGGCGGTGCTGGGCGAACTGGAGGGCCTCGGGGCGGGCGTGTTCCAGGTCTTCCCCGGTTCGATCAGCGCGACCGACACGCTGGCGCGCATGGAACCGTTCAAGGAGCGGGACATGCAGACGCTGAAGGCCATGCTGCCCGACATCGAGGCCGTGGTCGGCGCTGACAACGTGAGCGTCCGGCTCGAGTGGGAGAAGGAGACCCTCTCCTCGGTGGCGCTGGGCGTCTACCCGGGGACCGCGGAGGCCCTGGGGCTCAAGGTGCAGGAGGGCCGCTGGTTCACCGAGGCCGAGATCGAGGGCGGGGCCCGCGTCGTGGCCATGGCGCAGGACGCGGTGACCCGGCTGTTCGGCGACAAGAACTACAACCCCGTCGGCGAGCGCGTGAAGGTGAACGGCCTCTCCTACCACGTGATCGGCGTGGTCCAGAACACCACCGGCTCTTTCACCCAGAGCCTGGGCGCACAGGACACCACGGTCTACCTGCCGGTGGAGTCGGTGCGCCGCATGACGGGCACCTCCGAGATCTGGGCGCTGGTCGTGAAGGTGAAGCCGGGCGCAAACGTGCAGGCGGTGATGGACGACGCCATTGCCCTTCTCGAGCGCACCCACCACGGCGCCAGGTACATGGGCTTCAGCATGGAGCAGATGACCGCCGCCATCTCGTCGATCACCGGGCTGCTCACCGGGCTGATCGCCTCCATCGCCGCCATTTCGCTGCTGGTGGGGGGCGTCGGCATCATGAACATCATGCTGGTCTCGGTGACCGAGCGCACCCGGGAGATCGGGCTGCGCAAGGCGATCGGGGCCACCTACGGCAACATCATGACCCAGTTCCTCATCGAGTCGGTGGTGATCTGCATGGTGGGCGGGCTGATCGGCGTGGCCTTCGCCGCCATCCCCGTCTGGCTCGCCGGCCGTGCGATGGGCATCTCCATGCTGATCGACGTCTCTTCGGTGATTCTCGCTCTGGGCTTCTCGGCCGCCGTCGGGGTCATCTTCGGCGTCTATCCGGCCTCGAAGGCGGCGCGGCTCGATCCCATAGAGGCCCTGCGCTACGAATAAGGAGGATGTGCGCGTGAACTGCTATCGTAGGAAGTCCGCCGGAGCGAATCGCATGGCCGCGGCGTTGCTGGCCACCCTGCTCGTGCTCCTGACGGCCCTCCCGGCCGCCGCCCAGGAAGTCGGAACCGAGGTGCTTCTGCGCGTCGCCGACGCGATGGGCCGGCCGGTGGCCAAGGCTACGGTGGAGGTGTACGAACTCGGGCAGGGCCTCGTCGCACTTCAGGAGGCGGGCGAGGACGGCTTGGTGCGGGTGCCCTACACGGCAGGCCGCACCCGCCTGTGGCAGGCCAGGGCCACCGCACCGGGGTACGAGGTGAAGGAGACCGGCTGGTTTGACCCGTCCCAGCCCGGCGTGCGCAGCATCACGCTGGAGCCGGTCGGCGGCGAACTGCAGCTCTACATCCGCGACACGGAAGGCCGCGCCACGGCCCACGTGACCCTGCTGAACAGCAACGGGCGGCTGGTGGCCCAGGGCACCACGCAGGGCGGACGCTGGGTCGCTCGTGACCTGGCCCCCGGCGAGTACCGGGCCATCGTGGTCGCAGAGGGCCAGGTGCCCACGGAGAAGCGCGTCTCGGTGGGCCGCGGCCGCGTGACCGTGGAGGCGATCTCACTCTCGCAGGGGACGATCAGCGTCACCGGCGAGGTGGTCGACGGGGCCACCGGCTCGCCGATCCGCGGGGCCCGCGTCGAGCTCGTCCGGGGCGAGAACGTGGTTGTGGGCCAGATGGAGAGCGGCGTGACCGGCCGGTTCTCGGCGCAGCTCGCCCTCCCCTCCGATCAGTACCGCCTGCGGGTCAGCATGCCCGGCTACGCGCCGGTGGAGACCCAGCCGCAGACGGTCCTTCCCGGCGGCAACCTGGACTTCTCCGGGCTTAACCGCATCAAGCTGCAGCGGGCCACGGGCACCGTGGAGGCGGTCCTCACCACCATCGGCAACCGCCCGATCCGCACCGCCGAGATCGTCCTCATGCGGCAGGGGCTGGGCGAAGTGGCCACGGCGCGGGTGGACTCCAACGGGGCGGTCCGGTTTGATGCCGTCCCGGCCGGCGAGGGCTACCGCTACCAGCTGGTGGCCTACAACGCCGTGGACAGCCTGACGGTGGACCACATCGACCTGGCCATCTCCGACTGGTTCACCGTGAGCCCCGGCGGCACCGTGCAGATCCCGCTGATTGCTCAAAGCTTCAATGACCAGTCCCTGGTGCGGGCCACCGTGACCGGCATGGTGACCGGTCCCACCGGCCTGCCGATCGAGGGCGCCACGGTCGAGCTGATCCGCCGCTCACACGTGATGTACAAGGCCACGACGGACGCCGAGGGCAAGTTCATCATCGAGAACGTGGACGCCAGCCAGGACGGCGGCTTCGCCCAGTCGCCCTACATGATGCGGGTGAGCAAGGAGGGCTACGTGCCCACCCGCGAGGTGGTCGTGTCGGGCAGCACCACCACCACCTTCCACATCCCGGGCGGCGGCCGGCTCTACGTGCAGTCGACCCTGCGCCCCGCACTGGCCATGGTGCAGGGGCGGATCGTGGACACCCTGGGCCGGCCCGTGGCGGGGGCCGACGTGACGATGGTGACGGCCGACGGCCGGACCGCCGGCCACGACAAGACGGACGGCACCGGCTGGTACCGGCTGGGTAACGTGCCCACCACCACGCCGTGGGCGGCGCTGCGGGTGACCGCAGAGGGCTACCTGCCCAGCGGCGACATCGACATGACGGCGGCGCTGAACGCCGGCGATGCCCTGCCCACCGTGCGCCTGATGCCCAGCACGGCCACCGTTGACGGTGTGGTGGTGGATCTGCAGGGCCGCCCGGTGCCGGGTGCGGACGTTCAGCTGTACCTGGACGGCCGGGTGGTCGGCCAGGCGGCCGCTGGCGGCGACGGGTACTTCCGGATTGCGGCTGATCTCTCCAAGGGCACCCTGGGCCTGCTCACGGTGAGCCACGAGGGCTACAGCCAGGGCGGCGTCGTGCTGAGCGAGCTGCCTGCTGCCGGCGGGCAGCTGACCAAGGCTGTGATGATCTATGAGAGCAACGCCGTGGTGTCGGGCCGGGTGCTGGACGAGGCCGGGAAGCCGGTGTCGGGCGCCCGGGTGGAGCTTGTGTTGGAGGGCGGCAGCAGCACTCGTGCCGTGGTCACCGGTTCCGACGGCACCTACCGGCTGGAGCAGCCGCTGCCCGCCGGGGCGGCGTGGGCCTGGCTGCGGGTGACGCCCGCCTCGGGGACCTTCGGCGGATCGCTCACCCATAGCATGGACATGGTGCCGATCATCCGCCTGACCGCCGGCGACGAGGTGGTGGCCGAACTGCTGGTGCGGCGGTAGGCCCGGTTCATCCGGTCCGGAACAGAGAGACCGCGGGAACGCCCGCGGTCTCTTCTTATCTTGCGTGTCTTCCGAAATACTCCAGCAACGGGTTAGAATGGGAGGAGGGAAAGCGCGGCGAGAGGGAGGAGAGAGGCGTGCGCAACCTGGCGCTTTGGCTCACCCGTGTGGCGCTCCTGGGGGGGACGGCGGCCCTGCTCCTGGGCGGACTGCTCGCCGCCTTCGGGTCGGCAGAGCGCGAACCGGGGGCCGGCGGCGCCACCTGCGCGTCCCTCCAGGGCCTGGCGGCGGTGGCGGTGACGATGCGCGGCCCCGACGGGGCGGAACAGCGGGCGACGGGCTACGGGACGGCGAACCCGGCGGACGTCCTGCTGCCGGTGCAGGGGCTGGTGGAGCCCTACCTGGCGGGCAGGGGCGTCTACTGGGACGGCGCCCGCCGCACCGCCAGCCTGCTCGGGGAGCGCGACGTGCTCTCGGTGCACTTTCCGGCCGGGCGGGATGCCGTGGACAAGGCGGTGCTGAACGGCACGGTGGTCCCGGCCCGCTCGGTGCTCTGCGGCGGGCGGCTCTACCTGCCCGCCGGGTTGCTCGCGCCGATGTTGAACCTGGAAGTGGAGTGGTCGGAGCCGGGCGGGGCCCGCACGTCGGCCTGGTGATGAGGTGGAGCTCCGGAAGCCAGGGGCCCGCACGTCGGCCTGGTGATGAGGTGGAGCTCCGGAAGCCAGGGGGCCGCACATCGACCCGCTGACCAGGTAGAGCTCCGGAAGCTGGGGGTCGCACGTCGGCCTGAGGAGTTCGCGCGCCGAACCCGTGAGCAGGGCCGCTGCAGGAGCAGGGCGGGTCCTGTGTGGAGGAGTGAACGAAGGCCGGTGGGGATCGGCACGTCGCCCCGGTGACGCACGGCCGCCCAGGTGTCTGCCCTTGAATTATCCCAGGTGTCGGTATACAACAGGTGTAGCATTAGTTGCACCTCGCGTATAAAGGACGGGGAACGTTCATGGCAGGCCGGAGTCCTAGGGGCGTGTACCAGGCGTTCTGTCTGCTGGTAGCGGCGGCCCTCATCACCACCCTGCTGGCCATGGCTTCCGGCCTTCCGGCCACGTCGCCCGCGGCCAACATGACGGACGGCGACGCAGTCGCGGCGGAGACGCCGGCCGAAACGGTGCAGCAAGAGGCCGCGTGGGAGCCGGAGACGAGCGCGCCGCGGGAAACGTGCTGCGAGAGCGGCGAGGCCGGGGAAGACCGGAACGGGAAGCGCCCGACGAACCAGTCCAACCGGGGGGAGAATGGGGACGGCCCGACCCGCCCGTGGGTGGCGCCGAGGGCTCCCCGGGTGTGCGCCTCCGGGTCGCCGTTGGCTGCGGCCGCTGCAGCCGGCGAGGCCCTGCCCTACGTCGCTCCCGGCTCGGCAGCGGCGGAGCCCGGAGCGCTGGCGGAGCTGGAGCAGGCGCTCCGGGATTACCTGGCTACCCGGCCGGGTCAATACGGCGTGGCCGTGCTGGACCTGACGACCGGCGCCACCGCTGCGGTCGGCGCGGACCAGGTGTTCGTGGCCGCGTCCACCGTGAAGGCGCCGCTGGCGATGTACGTCTTCGACCTGGTGGCCGAAGGGAAGGCGTCTCTGGACGAGCCCCTTACCTATGATCCCGCAGACTGGGAGGGCGGCACGGGTATCCTCCAGGACTCGATTCCCGGCGACTGCTACACGGTGGCGGAACTGGTGGACCTGGCGATCACCGTGAGCGACAACATCGCCACTAACATGCTCCTGCGGCGGTTCGGATTCGACAACTTCCGCCAGTACATGCTGGCGCAGGGCGGCACGGTGACAAACCTCCCGACCGGCCGTCGGGCCACGACGCCCCGGGACATGATCGTCTACCTGGAGCGGGCCTACCGGCGTGCGGTGGAAGGCGACGGCCTGTACCGTACCCTGATGGGGCTCATGACGCAGACCGTCTTCTCAGACCGCATCGCTGCGGGCGCCCCTCCGGGCGTTACTGTGGCGCATAAGATCGGCACGCTGCCGGGCATGGTGCACGACGTGGGCATCGTCTTCCTGCCCGGACGCCCGTTCGCGATCGCCCTCTTCAGCGCGGGCGTGGACGAGGCGGCGGCTGCCTCCGATCTGGCCGAGATTACCCGCGTTGTCAGCACCTACCTGGCCGGCGGCGGGCTGGTGGAGCCCGTCCCACCGGGCGGTGGGGCCGGTGGGCAGGCACTGCCCGCCGGTGGGTCTGGCGGCGGTGCTGCACCGTCCGCTGGCGGGTCCGACGAGGGTGCTGCACCGCCTGCCGCTGGATCGGGCGAGGGTGCTGCACCACTCAGCGGCGGCTCTGGCGAAGGTCCAGCGTCGCCTGCCGGCGGCGCTGAGAACGGTGCTGCATCCCCCGCCGGCACAACGGGCGAGGGCGCGGCGCCTCCGGCCGGGTCCGCAGGTGCATCAACCGCACCCGGCCGCAGCGGGGGTGAATCCATGCCGCCCGGTGGCGGGGCCGGCGGCGAGCCCACGCCTCCGGCAGGGGCCGATCGTGGGTTGATCACACCCGGCGGCAGCGAGGGTGAACCCGAGCCGCCCGATGGCGGGGCAGGCGGCGATTCCACGCCCCCGGTAGAAGCCGACAGTGGGTTAATCACACCCGGCGGCAGCGGGGGTGGACCCGTGCCGCCCGGCCGCGGCGCGGGCGGCGTGCCGGCGCCTCCCAACGGCGGGGCCGGCGGCGAGTGAGCGCCGCCGCCGGCTGCAGGGAGGGACGCACTATCGACGTGTTCTCCGGGCCCGGGCGGTCGCGCCCGGGTCCGGTACTGCGGGGCGGCGACGCACGAGAGGGGTTCGGAGCAGCGGAGGGCCGAGCGGGGGGAATCGATCAGGAAGTTCGGGGGTGCGCAGCACGTGGATCCGCGTGACCTGGGGTATCCGCGGTCGGACTGGCGGCAACTCTTCGCACCGGTCCGGCTCGCGGATTTGACCCTTCTTCTGCTCTTGGCGCTGGTGGTGCTCACGGGGGCACTCACCGCATTCGGGGTGCGGCTGTTTGAGCGGGCCGTGAGTGGCCTGTTCGACTTCGGATATACGCTCTTGCCCGGCTGGCTCCGCGCCGCCGGGCTTCCGACGTGGCTGGCGTTCTTGCTCTTCCCCGCCGCGCTCGGGTTCGTGCACGCGGCTGTGGTCCGGCTCGTTCCGCCCGGGGACCGCCACCACGCCATCCCGCTGGTGATCCTCTCCCGGGTGCGGCGCGACGGCCGCATCCGGCCCGGCACGACCCTGCTGAAGTCGCTGGCCGCCATCCTCACCCTGGGCGCCGGCGGCTCGCTGGGGCGGGAGGGGCCGGTGGTGCTCCTGGGAGCGGGCATCGGCTCTGCCCTGGGGCAGGCGACACGCGTGCGGGCGAGCTGGCGGAACGCCCTGGTTACGGCCGGGGCGGCGGCCGCGATCGCCACGGCGTTTCACGCCCCCATTGCGGGCTCCTTTTTCGCGATGGAGATCGTGCTGGCGCCGTTCACGGCCCGCTCTTTCGCCCTGGCCGCCCTGAGCGCGACGGTGGCCGCCCTGCTCTCCAACGCCATGACGGGGCAGCCGGCCTTCCCGATCCCGGCCTACGCGGTGCTCGACCCGGTGCAGATCCCGCTCTTCCTCGGCCTGGGCCTCTGCATTGCGCCGCTCTCGCGGCTCTACATCGCGGCCATCTGGGGCGGCGAGGAGGTCGGCCGGAAGCTGGGGTTCTTCCCCGGGCCGTGGCTTTCCCGGGTGGCGCGGGGCTTCCCGGGGGAGTGGCTGCCGCCGGCGCTGCGATGCGCCCTCGGCGGCGTGCTCTTCGGCCTGGTGGGCCTCGCCCTGCCCGAGACCCTTGGCCCCGGCATCCGCACGATTCAGGACGCGCTGGAGGGCCGGCTCCCGCTGCTCACCCTGGCCGCACTGCTCGGGGGCAAGCTCGTGGCCATCGCCTGCACCAGCGGCGGCGGCTGGACGGGCGGCACCTTCACGCCGGCCCTCTTCTTGGGGGCGATGGGGGGCGGCCTCTACGGCCATCTCGCGGCGCTGGCGCTCCCCGGCGTGGCCGTGCAGCCCGGCGCCTACGCCGTGGTCGGGATGGCCGCCATGATCGCCGGAGCCACGCAGGCGCCGCTCACGGCTCTCGCCCTCATCTTCGAGATCACCCGCGACTACCGCATCGCACTGCCCGCCATGGTGGCCTGCGGCGTGGCTGCGGTGTTCAGCCAGCGCATCAACCCCTTCTCGGTGGACACCCTCCACCTGCCCGAGCAGGGCATCCTGCTGCCCTGGCAGCTGCACGACCTGCGGGAGGTGAAGGTAGGGGAAGCGATGGCGCACCGGGTGGACGTGGTGCGCAGCGACATGGACCTGCGGGCGGTGATCGACCTGATGCACCAGACCCGCCACGGCGGCTACCCGGTGGTGGACGCCGCCGGCCGGCTGGTGGGGATGATCACCCTGAAGGACGTGCGCGACGTGCCTCTGGAGGGGCGGCTGGCCACGCCCGTGACCCGGGCCATGTCGAAGAACCTGATTACCGTGACGCCTGACCAGACGGTTGCCGAGGCTGCCCTCCTGATGGCCCGCCACGACGTGGGGCGCCTGCCGGTGGTCGCAGCCGACGACCCCACACGCCTGGTCGGCATCCTCAGCCGCACGGACATCCTGCGGGCCTATCCGACGCTGAAGCGAGAGTTCGGCAGCGAATGAGGGGCCGGCGATACGTTATCAACGATGAAACCGTGGATCGGCATGGAGACCTGCCGATCCACGGTTTCCTGTTTCCGCCCTTGCCACCGGCGCTCCGACGGCCGCGGGCGGGTTCAGTCGCCTGGGCTCCCTTCAACATCCGCTTACCGGGCTTTTGGGCACAGCCCGCTCAGTGGGTCTGACCCAGCAGGAAGCCCGCCAGGACGAAGAGCAGGACGCTGAGGCAGATTACCCCGTACGTCACATCGCCGAGCCGCAAGTAGATGACCATGGCCGCCAGAACGCGCAGGAGCGGGGTGCAGACCAGGGTGACCAGCCCCGCCGTCACCAGGGCCGGGCCGAAGCTCACGGGGGTGGCGAGGAAGAGCACCAGGCCCGCGGCGATCAGGCAGGCCGAGACGGCGGTGCCCAGGCGCAGGAGCAGGGAGACGGCCAGTTCGACCTGCTCCACTCCCCGGGCCACTGAGCGCTCGGGGGAGCGGGAGCCTTCCGGGGTGCGGGTGTCCTCCATCTCAGTACGTCACCCCTTTCCAGGCCATCTGGGCCGCCACGTAGAGCAGGAGCGGGACGAAGAGCAGGCGCAGGGTGGAGCCCTTCAGCTTCACCATCAGCCGGGAGCCGAGGAGGGCGCCCCCCAGCACGCCCAGAGCCACCGGGCCGGCCACCAGCGGGTCGACGTCGCCGCGCACGAAGTAGACCGAGGCGGTGGCCGCCGCCGTGACGCCGATCATGAAGTTGGACGTGGCGGTGGAGACCTTGATCGGCAGCCGCATGACGATGTCCATCGCCGGCACCTTGAAGGTGCCGCCGCCGACGCCCAGCAGGCCCGCCACCGCACCCGAGACGTACATCAGCAGGAGTCCCGGGATGGCACCGGTGGCGTGGTAGGAGACGGTGCGCCCGAGGGCTTTGTCGTAGTACGAACCCCGGAGTTGCAGGCGCTGCGACACCCGGTCGGGCACGACTCCCTCCGGCAGCTCGGTCTTCCGGGCCCGGAACATCGCGTACGCCGAGTAGGCCATGAGGATTGAGAAGAGGATGAAGAGGAAGCGGGTGGGCAAGTAGCCGGCGATGAACGCCCCGCTCAGGGCGCCCAGGGTGGAGCCGACCTCCAGGAACATGGCGACCCGGGTGTTGGTGATGTGGTCCCGGAGGTACGCGACCGCGGCCCCGGTGGAGGTGGCGATGATCGACACGGCGCTGGCGGCCACGGCCGTGCGGAAGTCGTAGCCGAAGAGCAGCGTGAGTGCCGGCACGATGATGATGCCGCCGCCCAGGCCCAGCATGGAGCCCACCAGCCCCGCCGCCACCGCGGTGCCGAGCACGGAAAGGGTGAGCAGTGTGGGGGTCATGTCCATCTCCCTTGCTGCAGAGGTAAAGATCAACCTCATCTTACACCGCCTGCCCGCCTGTGGGGAAGGCGCCTGGAAAACGGAGGTTCCATTCGCCCTCGTCGCAGTCAACGCGAAATAGAAAATAGTCGGGTGAATACAGCAGGAATAAATACTCACTCCGCCGAACACTCCTCCCTGCGCCCTTCAGGCCGCCCCGCGGTCCGGGGCGCATGAAACTCCGCACAGCGGGGAGGGAGGAGGGTTTCCCAGATGAAGCACAAGCGACTCGTCACGGCGGTCCTGGTCGGGGTCATGCTGCTGGGTACGGCGTTCCCGGCGGCGGCGCAGGTGGAGGAGCTCGAACCTGACCAGCCGGCCACCATCTACTGGCCGGACGACATGGTGGACGAGACGCCGCGGGCCTGGTTCGTGGAGTTCTCCGGAGCGCCGCTGGCCGACGGCGGCAGCGCGACTGCGGTGCGAAACGAGCGAGCGCAGTTCCGGGCCGAGGCGGCGCGGCAGAACGTGAAGTTCCAGGAGCGTTTCGAGTATGAGGAGCTCTTCAACGGCATCTCCGTCATGGCCGGTCCCGCGGAGGTGGCGGCCCTCAGCCGGATGCCCGGCGTGAAGGCGATCTACCCGGTGGTGGAGATTACCCGGCCGCAGGTGGAGCAGCCCACTGACGACATCGACATGGTGACCGCCCTGGCGATGACCGGCGCGGACATCGTGCAGTCCGAACTGGGCTACACCGGCAAGGGCATCAAGGTGGCGGTGATCGACACGGGCATCGACTACCACCACCCCGACCTGGGCGGTGGCTTCGGCAAGCGCTACAAGGTGGCGTACGGCTACGACTTCGTCGGCGACGACTTCAACGCTGATCCCGACGACCCGGGCTACAACCCGATTCCGCGGCCCGATCCCGATCCGGATGACTGCGCCGTAGCCGGCCACGGCACCCACGTGGCGGGCATCATCGCCGCCAACGGCAAGATCAAGGGCGTGGCCCCCGACGCGACGCTGGGCGCCTACCGGGTGTTCGGCTGCGAGGGCAGCACCACGTCCGACGTGATCCTGGCCGCCATGGAGCGGGCCTGGAAGGACAAGATGGACGTCATCAACATGTCTCTCGGCGCCTCCTTCCAGTGGCCGAACTACCCGACCGCCGTCGCGGCCGACCGCCTGGTGAAGAAGGGCGTCGTCGTGGTAGCCTCCATTGGCAACAACGGTGAATACGGCCTCTACTCCACGGGCGCCCCGGGCAACGGCTCGCGGGTGATCGGCGTCGCCTCCTTCGACAACACGCACGCGACGCTGCCCCTCTTCCGCGTGGCTGGCTTCGAGGTCGGCTTCACCTCGGCCTCGGCCTCCCCTCTGCCGCCCACGGAGGGCGAGCTGCCCATCGCAAGCGCAGACCTGGGCAGTGGCAATAACCTGCTCTGCGCCCCGGTGCCCGCCGGCAGCTTCGAGGGCCAGGCCGTGCTCGTGCAGCGCGGCACCTGCACCTTCTACGAGAAGGCCCTCAACGCCCAGAACGCCGGCGCCGCGGCCGTCATCCTGTACAACAACACCTCCGGCCGGGTCAACCCGACGGTGGCCGGCGACGAGGCCATCACGATCCCCGTGGTTGCCATCACCCAGGACGACGGCCTGATGATCCGGGAGTTGCTGTCCTACGGCGATGACCTCTACCTCGAGTGGACCGACGAACTGGGCTCCTTTGAGAGCCCGACCGGCGGCCTGATCTCCAGCTTCAGCTCCTACGGGCTTGCTCCTGACCTCTCGCTGAAGCCCGACATCGGCGCACCGGGCGGCGGCATCTACTCCACCTACCCGCTGGAGGCGGGCGGCTACGCCACCCTCGGCGGCACTTCGATGTCCTCGCCGCACGTGGCGGGCGCCGTGGCCCTGCTGCTCGAGGCACGGCCCAAGACCAAGCCCGATGAGGTGGCGGCCCGGCTGCTGAGCACGGCGGAGCCCAAGAACTGGTGGGGCAATCCGGCCCTCGGGTTCCTGGAGAGCGTGAACCGCCAGGGCGCCGGCATGCTCCGGATCGACGACGCGATCCTGACCGGCGTGTACGTCGAGACGCCCAAGCTCGCGCTGGGCGAGTACACGGGCAAGGCCATCTCTGAGACCATCTCGATCCGCAACGACACGGGGCGGCGGATCACCTACGCCCTGAGCCACGTGGAGGCCGTCTCCACCGGCGGCGACACCTACTCGCCCTCCTTCTACATCGGCGAGGACAGCGTCACGTTCCAGAAGAACACTGTGACCCTCTCGCCGAAGGGCGTTACCAAGGTGAAGGTGACCATCGCGCCTGACCCGTCGCTGCCCGACGGCACCATCTACGGCGGCTACATCGTCCTCACGCCGGTGAGCGGCGGCGGCCCGGTCCTGCGGGTGCCCTACGCCGGCTACAAGGGCGACTACCAGGCCAAGACCGTGCTGACGCCCACCCCGTACGGCTTCCCGTGGCTGGCGCGGGTGATCGATGACACCTACTATCGGGAGGGCGAAGGCGCCGTCTTCACCATGACCGACGGCGACCTGCCGTACGTGCTCTTCCACCTGGACCATCACGCCAGCCGCGTGAAGATCGGCGTGCGGCCGGCGAAGGGCGGGTCGGTGAGCTACTTCGTCGACGAGGAGTACATGGCCCGCAACTCTTCGCCCACCGGGTTCTTCGCCGTGGCCTTCGACGGTTACGTGATGCAGGGCAAGAAGGAGCGCCCGGTGGCCGACGGCGACTACGTCCTGGTCATCGAGGTGCAGAAGCCCCTGGGCACCTCGAAGAGCGACTGGGAGACCTGGACCTCGCCTGTCTTCACCATCGACCGTCCGTAACCGTAATCCCGGCGAGCGCGCAGCGGCGCCCGGCCATGGAGCCGGGCGCCGCCCATTTCCGGCACGGGGAGATCGGGCAGTATCGCAACGCAGGGTGCGTCGTCAAACATAACGAAGGAGTTTCATATGTTTGCGCTGCCCGCGCGCAGGGCAGCCGAACGCCGGTGATTGACGGACCTCCATCGTTTCATGGTACACTATGGTTCAGCCAACAAAGGAGGGAACGGGCTGTGAATATCACGCTGACCGAAAAGGCCTCGACGCGGCTCAAGGAGATCATCAAGGCCAAGGGCGAGGATCTCTCCCTGCGGGTGCTGGTGCGTCCCGGCGGCTGCTCGGGCTTCGAATACGGCATGGCGCTGGAGCGCAATCCGCGCCCCGACGACAATGTGGCCGAGTTCGACGGCATCAAGGTCGTCATCGACCCCGCCAGCCTGCCGTATATCGACGGCTCCACGATCGACTACGTGGACAGCCTGATGGGCGCCGGCTTTGCCATCCACAACCCCAACGCCGTCACCACCTGCAGCTGCGGCCAGTCCTTCCGCACGGCGGGCGCCGCCGGGTCTCCCCGGTCCTGCGGCAGCGGCGGCTGCGCGCATTAGAGTCGGACCTCGCACCTGCGCCGGCGGGCATTCCCGCCGGCGCTCTAACTTTGCCTGTATCGTGCACCCTCCCTGCGCATGCGCCCCTCCGCGCACAGGTAGACCAGGTGGGCCAGCGTCTCGGCCACGGCGAAGCGCACCTGGTGAAGCGTGAGCGCCTCCACCGGGAAGATGCGCCGGCAGATCTCCCAGGCGGTGGCCCCCTCCGGTCCCGCGGCGGCCACCACGCGGTTCAGCCGGTCGGCGTGGTGCGCGGCGATCTCGGCGGCCCGCTCCGCCACGGCGTGGATCACCGCCCGGTGGCCGGGAAGCGCCAGCCGCGCACCCAGCCGCGACACCCGCTCCAGCGAGGCCAGGTAGTCGGCGAGCGGGTTCGGCCGACACCCTGGCCAGACGGAGACGTTGGGCGTGATCGTCGCCAGGAGCATGTCGCCGGCCAGCAGAAGGGAGCGGGCAGGGTCCCAGAAGACCGCCAGGCCGTCGGAGTGGCCGGGGGTCCAGATCACCTCGAACTTGGCGCCGCCCAGCGTGATGCGGCTGCCGTCCGGGAGGGGCCTAACCGCCGGCAGGGGCTTCACCATCGCCAGGGTGTGGTCGTGCAGCGCCACGAGCGCCCGGGCCAGATCGGGGTCCATGCCCTGCGCCGTGAAGAACGCGATCTGCCGCGGGCCCATCTCGGCCGCCCCTTCGCCCCAGAACCGCTCGAACTGTTCCATCTCCGGTTCGGGGAGGTAGGCCGGGGCGCCGCTCAGCTCCTGCAGCCACCCGGCCGCGCCCATGTGATCGGGGTGGTAGTGGGTGAGCAGGATCTGCTGGATGTCCTGCGGGCGGATGCCCAGGTAGTCCAGCGCCCGGGGCCAGGCCTCCCGGGCCAGGTCGTCGTGGAAGCCGGTGTCCACCAGCGTCCAGCCCGATGGTCCCCGCAGGAGGTAGCAGTTGACGAAGCGGAGGGGGATGGGGATCGGGATCTGGACCAGGTAGATTCCCGGCACCACCTCGGTGGGCGGCTGGGCGACAGGGGGTCTTGCACTCACGGTGGCAGGGCCCTCCTCTCCTGGCAGCCGGATCGCAGCAGGCGAGAGCCGGCGTCGCCGAGAATAAATGAAGGATGGGAGCTACGTACGCGCCTCTTTTGACGGCGAAGGGTAGCGCGACGATATCCCCCGGCGGCACGGGCGCCGGGGTTGAGGCGGAGAGGGAGGCAGGGGAGCGTGAACCAGAAAGCGAAGGCGGTCCTCCTCACGGTGGCCGTGGGCGGGGTGTTGCTGCTCTGGCTGGTGTGGGCCCAGCCGGCTTACGCCCCGGTCTGGGCCGCGCTGGTGGTGGGCCTGGAGGTGCTGGCGGTGGCGCTGTTCCTGCGCCGTGCCGCGGAGGATGAGGCGCTCTCGCCGGCGGCGCTGGAGTCGATCACCAGCTTCGACACCTCGCTGCGCATCGGTGAGGAGACCATGCCCTACATGAAGCAGGGGCTCAACTTCGAGTCGGCCCAGAAGATCTGCGAGATCATCCGCCAGATCACCGAGATGGACGCGGTGGCCATCACGGACGACCGGGTCGTTCTCGGATTCTCAGGGGTGGGCTGCCGGCGCCACCGGCAGGGCGGGCCGATTCTGACCGGCGCCACCCGCGAGGTGCTCGACACCGGCCAGACCCGGGTGGTGAACGATCCGCGGGTGCTCTCCTGCGACGAGGCGGACTGCCCGCATCCCCTTAAAGCCGCGGTCATCACGCCGCTGAAGTTCCGGGGGAAGGTGGTGGGCACCTTCAAGCTCTACCGCGCCACCCAGGCCCCGCTGCCCAGCTACGTCGCCCGCCTGGCGGTGGGCATCGCCGCACTGCTGGGCATCCAGATGGAACTGGCCGAACTGGAAAGGCAGCGCCAGCTGGCGGTGAGGGCCCGCCTTGAGGCACTGCAGGCGCAGATTCGCCCGCACTTCCTGTTCAATGTGCTCAACACGATCATCATGTTCTCCCGCACCGATCCCGAGCGCTCCCGGGAGCTGCTGGTCAACCTGTCTCAGTTCTTCCGCCGGTCGCTCACCACCCGCGGCAACTTCAACACGCTCCAGGATGAGCTGGAGTACATCAAGATCTACCTCTCCCTGGAGCAGGCCCGCTTCGGCGAGAAGCTGCAGGTGAAGCTGAAGATCGACCCCCGGGTGACGGGGGCCTCCGTGCCCGTGCTCACGCTCCAGCCGCTGGTGGAGAACGCGGTCGTCCACGGCCTCGCCCCCAAGGAGGATGTGGGGGTGGTGGGCATCCGCGTGCGGCAGGTGGGCGATCACCTGCATGTCCTGATCGCGGACAACGGTGTCGGCATGGACAAGGAGACGCAGCGGCGGGTGTTCGAGGAGGGCTTCGGCAGCAACATGGGGCTCGGGCTCACCAACGTGAACGAGCGGCTCGTCTCCCTGTACGGGCCGGAGTACCGGCTGCGCATCCGCTCGATCCCCGGGAGGGGCACGGCCATCCGTCTGCGGATCCCCCTGCAGCGGGCGGCTGGCCAGGGCGATTGAGCCGGTCGTCACAAAAAGGGACTTGGCTACAGCGCCCGGGGTCACCTAAAATGGAAGGAAAACACCCGGTATTTCCAAAAGGGGCGTAGGTTGTCCATGGTGCTGAGGGCCCTCATCGTTGACGACGAATACCCTGCCCGGATGGAACTGAGGTTCCAGCTCAGCCAGTTTCCCGACGTCGAAATCATCGGGGAGGCAACCAACGCCCGCGAGGCGATGGCGCTCATCAACGCGCTGGAGTACGACGTGATCTTCCTCGACGTGCAGATGCCGGGGATGACGGGGCTGGAGCTGGCCAAGAGCCTGAAGGGCCGGGCGGTGATGCCGAAGGTGGTCTTCGTCACCGCCTACGAGAACTACGCCGTCTCCGCGTTCGAGATTCCGGCGACGGACTACCTTCTGAAGCCCATCGAGGCGGAGCGGCTCGCGGAGACCATCCAGCGTCTCCGGGAAGCGAAGGGCGCAGCGGCAGAGGGCAAGGCGGAGAAGGCGGGGGAGGCCGCCCGCCAGGCGGAGGAGCCCAAGCCGCAGCTCTCTTTCCTGCTGTGCGAGAAGGACGACAAGCAGATCCCGCTGCCGCTCAACGAGATCGTGTATATCTTCTCCGAGGGCTACAACGTGTACGTGCAGACCTACTCGGAGCGGCTGCTGACCCGGCACACCCTGCAGGAGCTGACGGAGCGGCTGCCCGCCAACCAGTTCTTCCGCAGCCACCGCTCCTACCTGGTGAACATTTACCAGGTGAAGGAGATCAGCCCGTATTTCAACGGCGCTTACATCATGAAGCTAAAGGACAAGAACCACTCCGAGGTCATTGTGAGCCGCGCTAATGTTAAGCGAATGAAGCAATTATTCTCGATGGGGTGACCGTTCGAGGTAGCGCGCGGTCGCAATTGGCCGCGCGTTTTAGTCCTTTATGACTGGAAGGAGGTCCAGCTTCTCTGGCGAAAAATAGCATGGCCAGGTTGTGGAGAGGAGAGATTGCGGTGTCATACTTCGAACGCCTCACCCCAACCCGCTGGCCGGCCGACGCGCACATCCAGACTGCATGCGACCCCCTCACGGCCGCGGCCGAGTTCAGCTGGAACCACCCGGACTTCGCAGGCCTGCTGGAGGTAAGTGTGCAGGGGGTGGTCGCCGGACGCCCCGTGCTCTCCCCTGTGTTGGTACGGGTGAAGGGGCCCGGCCGCTGCTTCCTCGCGCCGGTTGACGCAACAGTCCTGGCCACAACCCGGGAAATGGCTTAGTTCGCGTTGCATGAACAAGCGCCCCCCGCCAGCGGCGGGGGGCTTTTGTTCCGTTCCGGTCAGTTGAGGAGCCAGGACTGGGCGGCCAGCTCGAACCCGTGGTCCATCAGGTTATAGGCCTGGCTGTACAGCTCCGTGCGGGTGGAGGCGCCGAGGAGCACCAGGAGCAGCTCCCGCCCGCCTCGCCAGGCCGAGGCCACCAGGGTGTAGCCGGCCTTCTCGGTCCAGCCGTTTTTCACGCCGGTGGCGCCGGGGTAGCGCAGCGTGAACAGGTTGCTGTTGGTGAGCAGGCGGTTTCCCCAGGGCCCCGGGATGGTCCACTGCGACGGGTACATGTAGGAGCGGAAGCGCGGGTTCTGCAGCGCATGGCGGGCGATGGTGGCCAGGTCCTCGGCGGTGGAGTAGGGGTCCACCCAGTCGTCCAGCCCCGAGGCGGTGACGAAGTACGTGTTCCTGGCCCCCAGCTCCGCGGCCCGCTGGTTCATCAGCCGGGCGAAGGCCTCCTCGCTGCCGGCGAGGTGCTCGGCGATGGCCACCGCCGCGTCGTTGCCAGAGACCAGCATCAGCCCGTAGAGCAGCTCGCTCAGGGTCCGCTGCTCTCCGGCCCGGAGGTAGACGCTGGTGCCCGGCTGGCTGGCGGCGTTGCTGCTCACGGTGACCACCGCTTCAGGGTTCCCCAGCTCGACGGCCAGCAAGGCCGTCATGACCTTGGTGGTGGAGGCGATGGCCCGGGGCGTACGAGCGTTGTACTCACTCAGCACCGCACCGGTCGCGGCGTCCAGGATGATGTACGACTCCGTCCCGACCGTCGGGTTGCAGGCGGTGGCGGCCTGGCCGAAGGAGGCGGTGCGGGTGTCATTGGACCAGGTGAGCGGCAGGTCGAAGGCCCGGGCCAGGTCGCGGGCGGCGACGAAGGGGCGCCCGCCGGCCACCAGAGGGGCGGTGCTCAGGATCATGGTCTGGCCGTCAAGGACCGCCTCGGTGGATCCCGGTGTAAGGTAGAGCTGCCGTCCGCCCAGGGTCGCCACCAGGGTGGTGCTGTCCGCCACGCGGCTCACCGAGCCGCCCAGGGCCGAGAGCGTCTCCACCAGCGGAACTACCGTCAGGTTGTCCAGCACCGGCACTGCTCCCAGACACTGGCCGCCGACCTGGAGGAAGGCCCGCTCCTCCAGGAGGGGGAGGAAGGGCTCCACCACGGGCTGGCTGCCCAGCGTGCGGGTGTACCGGTTGGCCACCCAGCCGGTGGTGCCGTCGGACAGGCGGATCTCGGTCCACTCGGCGCCCGGTTCCTCCGAAACGATCTCCAGGCGGGTGCCCAGCGGAACGGTCATCAGGATGGGGGCGGAGGTGGACGGCGCCTGGCGGATGTTCAGCGGGCCGTCGATCACCTCCAGCTGGCCGGGCGGCGCCGTCTCGACGGTGACCGAGGCGGTGGCGCCGTTGTACTCCACCGTCGCACCCAGTCCCTCCGAAAGGAACCGGAGGGGCACGTAGGTGCGGTCCTGGATGATGCGGGAGGGCACGTCCATGTACACTTCCCGCCCGTCGACGTAGGCGGTCTGCTCGCCGATGCGGTGCTGCACGACGTGGCTTCCCAGGGTGGCGGTGACCCGATCAGGGGGCTCCCACCCGACCTCGGCGCCCAGCGATTCGAGATAGGCCCGCATGGGCACCAGCACCCGGTCGTTCTGCAGGATGGGCACCTGCGGGAGGTAGAGTTCCCGTCCGTTCACGTAGAGGGTAAGGGGTTGTGGTGAGTTGGCGTGGGCAGGTGCCGCGGTGAGCACCAGAGCCGCGGCGGCCACGAGCCCCACCAGTCGTCTGCGTATAGGCAAGGCGTTTCACCTCAGTAACCATATAACTAACACATTGGACGGGTTCTACCATTACAGGGTTCCCCGCAGTGCTCAGGGGAATGGTGGCAAGAGCAGAGCCTCCGTGACGGGTGGTCACGGAGGCTCGCCGCATCATGCCGTTCCCTGCCGGATCAGCGCCATCGCCTCGGCCCGCGTGGCGTGATCGGTCTGGAACACGCCCCGCACGGCCGACGTGACGGTTCTGGCGCCGGGCTTGCGCACGCCGCGCATGCTCATGCACATGTGCTCCGCCTCGACCACCACCAGGACCCCGTGGGGGTTCAACTGCTCCATGAGCAGGTCCGCAATCTGCGCCGTCAGCCGCTCCTGGAGCTGGGGCCGGTGGGAGAAGTCCTCCACGATGCGGGCCAGCTTCGAGAGTCCGACCACCCGCCCGCTGCGGGGGATGTAGGCCACATGGGCCTTTCCGAAGAAGGGGAGCAGGTGGTGCTCGCACATGGACGCGAACGAGATGTCGCGGACGATCACCAGTTCTTCGTGGTCTTCGTGGAAGATCGCAGACAGCCGTTCGGCCGGGTCCCGGTCGAGGCCGTCGAAGATCTCCTCGTAGAAGTCGGCTACCCGCCGCGGCGTCTCGAGCAGCCCCTCGCGGCCGGGGTCTTCCCCGATGGCCTCCAGGATCATCCGCACGGCTTGCTCGATCTTTGCCTTGTCGACTGCCAACAGGGCCACATCCTTTCCGCACTACCTGGGCCTGCCTGGCTTGGCCCATCCGCCTTTTTGGACGGTGCGGAAACCTTGAATGGTACTGGTCCCGCGAAGGATTCGGATCCACCAGAACAGGAGCAGGGCGGCCAGGGCGATGACTGTGGGCAGGAGCCACCGCTCCAGCCGGTCCGTCAGCGCACCCAGGTGGCTGCGGAGCAGCCGCCCGGCCGCCAGGGTGGCCACGGCCCAGGGGACGGCGCCAGCGAAGGTGGCGAGGCAGAAGAGGAGGGGGTTCATGCGCACCATGCCGGCGGGGATGGAGACGTAGTTGCCGATGGCCAGGGGGCGCGCCCAGCACACGGCGCCGAGGCCCCAGCGGGCGATGAGCTGCTCGATGCGCTCCCGGTGGTGCGGCGCCAGCCAGGCCAGGGCCGCCCCACCGAGGAGCCGGCCTACGGCGTACTGGGCGAGCGATCCCAGGGTGTACCCGAGGCAGAAGGCGACCGTGAGCACGCCGACGTCGTGCCAGTTGTGGGCCGCCCGTATGCCGATGGTCGCCATGATGAGGCTGCCCGGCCAGGGGATGCCGGTGCCTTCCATGAAGCCGGCCAGGAGCAGGGTGGAGAGGTACTCGATGCGGACATCCAGGAGCATGAACGCAGGGGATCCACCTTTCGTGCCCCGCCGGTGGACCGGCAGGGTTTGACTTCTGCCCTTCCGAATCCGTATAATGCGCGTAAACCGGTCGCACGGCCGAGCGAAAGTGGGGATGGGTCTTGGGGAAGCACTACTTTACGCCTGAAGAAGTGAACCGTCTCATTCCCGAACTGGAGCGCATCATCGCCTACCTGCGGCGCCTGGACGCGGAGATTCAGGAGAAGGACTGGCGCCTCAGGCAGCGCAAGGTGGAGGCCCGGCGGCGTGACGACAAGGTAGACACCTATACCTTCCTCAAGGAAGAGGCCGAACTCGATTTCCTCCGGATCCTGTCACAGACGCAGTGCGACCGAATCCGGCAGCTGGGCGGAGAGCTCAAGGGCGGGTACCTGGTCGACTTCCCCGCCCTGATCGACGGGCAGGAGGTGCTGCTCTGCTGGCGGCCGGGGGAGCCCGAGGTGGCCTGGTACCACGGCCTGCACGAGGGAATGATGAACCGGAAACCGCTCTCCGATGCAAAGGGTGACCCGGCGGCCGATTCGGAGGGGTAACCCTCGGAGTCACATCCCTAAATAATACGATTCTGCCCACCCGTTTGTTGCAGAACGAAGCCACCCAGGGGCGAGCGCCCCTGGGTGGTTTGACGTATCCGCAGGAGACGGGTACCTCAGCGGCCCCCGCCGGTGGCAGGCGCCTTGCGCATCGCCTCGGCGATGACGTCGGCGATGTGGCGCACCTGCACCTTGTCGGCGAGGCCGGCCCGCCGGACGCCTTCCAGCATCTCCAGGTGGCACGGGGTATTGGCCACCACCAGCGTCGTGGCGCCGGTCTTCTCGACCTTGCGGGCCTTGTCGTCCAGCAGCCTGTCCGAAATCTCGGCCTGGGTGATCATGAACGTGCCGGCGGCGCCGCAGCACCGGTCGGCCTCGGGCAGCTCCACGAACCGGGCGCCGGGCAGCGCCTTCAGCAGGTTGCGCGGCGGGGCGGCGACCTTCTGCACGTTGCGCAGGTGGCAGGAGTCCTGGTAGGTGTACACCCCCGGCATCTCGCCCATCGGGATGGGCCCGAGCTGCTCCACCAGCTCCGAGAAGTCGCGGCAGCGGGCGGAGAAGCGGCGCGCCCGGTCGGCCCACTCGGGGTCGTCGGCCAGCAGCTTGTCGTACTCCCGGAGGGCGGCACCGCAGCCGCCGGCGGTGCTGACGATGAAGTCGAAGCCGCCCTGCTCGAAGGCGGCGATGTTCCGCTTCGCCTGGGCCACGGCCATCTCGTGCTCGCCGGCATGGGCGTGCACTGCGCCGCAGCAGCCCTGGCCCTGCGGGATCACCACCTCACAGCCGAGGCGCGTGAGCACCTCGACGGCGTTTTGGTTGGTATCGAAGAAGACGATGTCGGAAAGGCATCCGGTGAAGAAGCCCACCTTGTACCGGCGCTGGCCGACGGCCGGGTTAACCTGCTGCCGCGCGGCCCGCCGGGCGGGAGACGCCACGGGCGGGATCACCCGCTCCATGTCCGCCAGGCCCTTGCCGCCGACCTTCTCCACCAGGTTGAAGCGGTGCGCCAGGCCGTTCAGGTGCAGCTTCTGGTAGAGCCAGAGCGCCCAGCCAGAGAAGCGGATGCCGGCGGGAGTGCCCAGCAGGTAGTGGTAGGCCCAGCGCACGATGCCGGGCAGCGGCCGCACCTGGGCGAGCTGGGCCCGGCCCTGTTCCAGGATGTGCCCGTAGGTGACGCCGGCCGGGCAGGCGGGTTCGCAGCCCCGGCAGCCCAGGCAGGTGTCCAGCGGGCCGGCGATGTCCTCGATCTGGAGCTTCCCTTCCGTCACCGCCCGCATGAGGGCGATGCGGCCGCGCGGGCTGGCCGACTCCACCTGCAGCTCCCGGTAGCTGGGGCAGGCGGGCAGGCAGAAGCCGCAGCGCATGCAGTTGAGGACCATGTCCTCCGAGATCTGCACCTTCACTGCCGCACCACCACCCGCTTCCGGGTCTCGCCGGCGAACATCTTGCCCGGGTTCAGAATGTGGTGCGGATCAAAGGCGTTCTTGATCGCCTTCATCAGGTCGATGCCCACGGGGCCGACCTTCCACTCCAGGTAGGGCGCCTTGGCCTCGCCCACGCCGTGCTCGCCGGTGATGGTGCCGCCCAGCTCCAGCGCCTTGGCGTAGATCTCGGCGAAGGCCTGGTCTACCCGCTCGAGCTCTTCCTTGTTCCGCTCGTCGGTCATGCAGGTGGGGTGGAGGTTGCCGTCGCCGGCATGCCCGAAGGTGCAGATGTCGAGGTTGTACTTCCGGGCGACGCTCTGGATGTAGGCCACCATCGGGGCGAGCTGGCTGCGGGGCACCGTCGCGTCCTCGAGGATGGTGGTGGGCTTGCGCCGCGCCAGGGCCGAGAGCGCCCAGCGGCGGGCCTGCATCAGCCGGTCCTGCTCTGTCGGGTCGCTGGCGTGCTCCACGCGAGTGGCGCCCTCCTCCCGGCAGATCTCGGCGATGCGGGCGATGTCGGCGTCGCAGACGGATGCGGGTCCGTCCTGCTGGATCAGCAGCAGCGCGGCGGCGTCGGTGGGCAGGCCCAGGTGGACGTAGTCTTCCACCGCCCGGACGGTGCCGTTGTCCATGAACTCCAGCGTACAGGGGATGATGCGGTTGGCGATGATCTTGGACACCGCACGGGCCGCCGCCGTCATGTCGGCGAAGATGGCCAGGGCGGTGCGCTTGGTCTCGGGCATGGGCAGCAGCTTCAGCGTGACCTCGGTGACGATGCAGAGGGTGCCCTCCGACCCGCAGATCAGCTTCACCAGGTCGTAGCCGGCCACGTCCTTCACGTTCTTGCCGCCGGCCCGGAAGACGCGCCCGTCGGCCGTGACCGCCTCGAGGGCGATCACGTAGTCCTTGGTGACGCCGTACTTCAAGCCCCGCAGGCCGCCGGCGGACTCCATCACGTTGCCGCCCAGCGTGGAGGAGGTCATGGAGCCGGGGTCGGGCGGGTAGAAGAGGCCCACTTCCTCCACGGCCTTGTGCAGGGCCGCGGTGACCACCCCGGCCTGGGCGGTGACCGTCAGGTTCTCCTGGTCGATCTCCAGAATGCTGTTCATCCGGTTGAGAGACATGACGATGCCGCCGGACGTGGGCACGGTGCCGGCCGAGAGGTTGGTACCGGCGCCGCGGGTATGCACCGGGATGCGGTGCTCGTGGGCCACGCGCATCACGGCAGCGACCTCGTCGGTGGTGCGCGGCAGAACCACGGCGTCCGGGAGTCGCTGGTACAGCGGCGTGGCGTCGTAGGAGTAGGCCATCAAGTCTGCCTTGCTGGTGAGGCACCACTCGGGGCCCACGGCTTGCCGGAGCGCATCCAGAATTTCGGGCTTGAGCATGGCGTCGATCTTCCTTTCGCGTGGGGCTCCATGTGAGCAAGTCGGTCAGGTGGTCAGACCACTCCACGCATTGGAGTACGTGACCGGCACCGGTTTTCCTGCTGTAAAAAACAGCGAGGAGCAGAGCGCTCCTCGGCGGCGCACCGCCCCTCACTCGGCCTGTCCCAGGGCCTTCTTGGCCAGATAGGCGGCCATCAGGCGGTCGTACGTCGCCTGACTGTAGGGGAACGAGACCACGGTCATCAGTACCACCATGCCGTCGCCCCGGTGGAAGTGGACCGAATCGCACTGGGAGCCGTCGTCCAGGTCTTCCACAAACGCCTCCATCACGGCGGTGGCCGCCTCCTCGGAGAACGGCTCTTCCAACTCCATCTCTCTGCAGATCTGCTTGTAGCGTTCTTCGGGCAGCTTCAGGTCAAGGTACTGCTGGATGTAGATCCGCGGCTTTCCGCGGTCGGTCGTCGCGCCCTGCCATCGATCTCCGGCCACTGCGAAGGACCCCCCTTTCCCCCTCAGTATAGCGTCCGGCCGCGTCCTTCTCAACTCGAACGGCGCCGCATAA
Organism: Symbiobacterium sp.; assembly: GCF_040797425.1. Classification (NCBI taxonomy): domain Bacteria; kingdom Bacillati; phylum Bacillota; class Clostridia; order Eubacteriales; family Symbiobacteriaceae; genus Symbiobacterium; species Symbiobacterium sp. The sequence continues at coordinate 29,832 of NZ_JBFNEH010000034.1, forward strand.
GCATTCGTGGCTGGAGGGGTGAGGGCACATGGTGCGGGTGCGGGCCTATCGACCGGCGGAACTGCCTCTGGTGCTGGCGCGGGGCGTGGCCTCCGCCCGGGACCAGCTGGTGGGCCGCGAGCGGCCGCACGCCTGCGGCGGTGCGCTGGAGCGGCAGTTTCACGAGATGTACCGGCTCGTGCTTTCCGTGCCGGACAGCGCGCTGCTGGTGGCGGAGCTCGCCGGACCACCGCCGCCGGGAGCGCCGGACGGCGCCCTCGCGGGGCACGTGCTCCTGCTGCCGCAGGGGAACCCGTTCACGGGGGCACCGGAGGTGGTCGTGATGGACATCTGGGTCCATCCCGCCCTCCGGGGCCGGGGCATTGGGACGCGCCTTCTGGCCGCGGCGGAGGCGCACGCTCGCCGGATCGGCGCCCGCGGGCTGGTGGCGCAGATCGCCCTGCACAACGGGGCCTCGCTGGCGCTGTTCCGCCGCAGCGGGTTCGTGCAGGAGCGGGTGGTGGTGGGGAAAGGATGGTGAGGGGAGGCCCCGGGGGTTGAGGAGGCCCGCCGGCTCGGGAGGGGGATGGACCGGCGGGCGGAACGGGAACCCGGCGGGGGTTCCGTTCAGGCGATCCGCCGCAGGATCTCGACGGACGGCAGGCAAAGCAGCTCCGGCATGGCGCCCGTCCCGAACCGGTCCAGGTAGCGGCGGCAGAGGGAGTAGCCCACCCAGTAGCCGCTGATGGGCGCTTCTCGGCTGAAGTAGCGGAGGAAGACCGGCATCCCCGCGGCGCCGAAATCCCGGGCCGCCGCGGCCACCGCCTCGGCGTCGTGCGCCCGATGCCAGGCGAGGCGCAAGGGGTCCATGAAGGTGGCCAGGGTCTCCCGGCCCAGCAGGAGGTCGGTGAAGAGCAGGGCCGTTCCCTCCAGCATCACCATGTCCAGCAGGGTGAGCCGCCGGGGGGTGGGCGGCAGCCCCAGCGCCTCCATGCGCACGGCGTGGGCCGCCTCGTGGGGCAGCATCTCCACCACCTCGTCGGGGTGGTACCAGTACTTGGGGCCCGGCGGCGGGGCGGGAGAGAAACGCTCCAGCCCCAGGGCGATGGCCGGCCGTCCCCCGACGGCGATGGTGGCGGCGGGGGCGGCGAAGAAGAGCGTGGCCAGGTAGAGCGGCGGCAGCGGGCCGGGGAGCAGCGGGCGCAGCGCGTCCAGGATCTCCCCGGCCCGGCGTTCCATGTCATAGCTGGGCGCCGGCCGCAGGGCCCGGTGGAGGGCAGGGGCCAGGCGGGACACGGTTCCGGGCAGCCCACCAGGGTCCAGGAGCGCCGGGCCGTAGGTCTCGGCCAGGCCGTCGAAGTAGGCCCGGTGGGGGCGGTAGGCCATGTCGTGAAACGCCGGCCAGAGCGGGGCGCCGCGCGCCGCGGCCTCGAGAGCCAGGAGGACGTCGCGATAGACGGGAAGTGCGCCCATGAAGAACACCCCGGGCCCAGCCTATGCGGCCGGACCCGGGAGCGGGATTTACTGCGCCTGCCTGATCATGCGGAAGACCTGTTCGACGTCCTTGTCGCCCCGGCCCGAGAGGTTGACGAGGATGATCTTGTCCCTGTCCAGGGTTGGGGCCAGCTTGAGCGCATAGGCGACGGCGTGGGCGCTCTCCAGGGCCGGGATGATGCCTTCGGTGCGGGAAAGCATCTGGAAGGCCTCGAGCACCTCCTCGTTGGTCACCGTGTGGTACTCGGCCCGCCCCGACTCTTTCAGGTAGCTGTGCTCGGGCCCGATGCCCGGATAGTCCAGGCCGGCAGCGATCGAGTAGGTGGGCCGGGGGTTCCCGTGCTCGTCCAGGAGTACCAGGGACCTGAACCCGTGCAGGACGGCCGGCACGCCCTGGGTCAGCGTGGCGGCCTGGTCGGGCTCGACGCCGATCAGGCGCACCGTCGGTTCGTCGAGGTAGTGCGCGAACGCGCCGATCGCGTTGCTCCCCCCGCCGACGCAGGCGACCACGACATCCGGCAGCCGGCCCTCCTTCTCGAGCATCTGCCGCTTGGACTCCTCGCTGATGATCGACTGGAAGTGCTTCACCATGGTCGGGTACGGGTGCGGGCCCACGGCCGAGCCCAGCAAGTAGAAGGTGTTCCGGTAGTTGGCCACCAGGTCGGCCAGAGCCTCGTCCACGGCGTCTTTCAGGCGGCCCTGGCCCTTGCTGACGGGCACCACCCGGGTGCCGAGCAGCTCCATGCGGAACACGTTCAGCGCCTGGCGGCGGGTGTCCTCGGCGCCCATGTAGATGACGCACTCCATCCCGAACATCGCACAGGCGGTCGCCGTGGCCACGCCATGCTGGCCGGCCCCGGTTTCGGCGATTACCCGCCTGGCGCCCATCCGCTTGGCCAGCAGGATCTGCCCCAGCACGTTGTTGATCTTGTGCGAGCCCGTGTGGTTCAGGTCCTCGCGCTTCAGGTAGACCCGCGCCCCGCCCAGCATCTCCGTCAGCCTCCGGGCGAAGGTCAGCGGGCTCTCCCGGCCGATGTACTCCCTGAGGTAGTACCTGTACTCGCTGACGAACTCCGGGTCATCCTTGTACCGGAAGAACTGCTCCGCCAGGTAGTCCAGGACCTCCTGCAACTCAGGCGGGACGAAGCTGCCCCCAAACTGCCCGAACTACCCTTCTCGCTCGCTCGCCGCCGTCATTCGCCTTCCCCCTCTGTCGGTGCTCATGGGTATGGCAAAATGTTACCATAAATCTGTTGCCTTGTAGACAACTCGGCGGCGAAACAGACGCGACGGCCTCCCGTTGAGCAGACGCTGTCAGGTATGCGCCGGCCGGTGCGGGTGCCTGCTCAGGCTCCTTCCAGCCAGGGAGGGAGCTCGTAGGCCCGGCACTGCCGGGACTTGCCCACGAAGGGCGCGCCGAAGGAGCGGCCGCAGGCGCACCGGTGCTGGGCATTCAGGCGGCGGAAGCGAAACCGGGGCGGTCTCAGCCGGTCGTTGTACTCGAGGACGGCCCCCTCCACAACCTCGGCCAGGGCAGGGGCCACGTACACGGCGACGCCGTCCTGCCGGACCACCAGGTCGCCTTCCTGCGGAACGTCCAGCGACATGTAGAGAAACTGGCCGCAGCATCCGCCGGGCTGCGGTGCAATGCGCAGGGAGCAGTCGGGCCGCTGTGCGGTCGCCGTCAGGCGCCGGATCTGGAGCACCGCCGTTGACGCCAGGCGCATCGCGCTCCCTTCACCTCCGGAAGCGTCAGCCCAGATTTTGTCGTTTACAGGGCTCGTCCCGCTCTGGCAGCCGGAAGGTGCGGCGGGGTTCCATGCAGGCCGCAGGCCGGGCGGAACGGGGGTTCAGAAGCATCTCATTAAGGTGAAACGGCGCAGGCGCCGCATCGGTTCAGAACTGCAGAAGAGGAGGAGGCTTTCGCCTCCTCCCCGTGGCCTACTCGTTGGGACCGTGGTGGTTGGAGTAGTACTGCTTGGTGACCGGGATCGTGCGGCGGACCTTTGTCATCCGCAGGTTCCCTTCCACCTTCTCTACATCCACCGGGTTGTACCGCTGCCTGAGTTCCCACTTGTCGGACTGCCGCATTTCCGGTGGAAACACTTCGGACATGCCAGGCACCTCCCCAAGAGAGTCGGGCCCGGCTATAGCATGCCCGCGATCAGCCCTTCACCGCGCCGGCCATCAGCCCGCGCACGTACCAGCGGCCGAGCAGGATGTAAACCAGGAGAGTGGGCAGGGCGGCGATGAGCGCCGCGGCCATCTGCACGTTCCACTGCACGATCTGGCTGCCCGACAAATTCTGCAGGGCCACCATGATCGGCTGCTTGGTCGACTGGGTGATGGAGACCGCAAACAGGAACTCGTTCCAGATCTGGGTGAACTGCCAGATGCCCGTCACCACGAAGCCTGGCAGCGAGAGCGGCAGAGCGATGCGCACGTAGGCGCCCCACACGCCCGCACCGTCGATGCGGGCGGCATCCATGAGCGAGTCGGGGATCTGCGCGTAGAAGTTGCGGAACATCAGCGTGGTGATCGGGATGCCGTAGACGACGTGCACCAGTACCAACCCGGAGATGGTGTTGTACAGCTTGATCTCCTGCAGGAACCGGATGAGCGGGATGAGGATCGACTGGTAGGGCACGAACATGCCGAACAGCAGGAAGGTGAAGACCTGGTCGGCGTAGCGGAACCGCCACTTGGCCAGCACGTAGCCGTTCAGCGACCCCACCAGCGACGAGATGATCGTCGCCGGGATGACCAGGGCGAAGGTGTTGATGAGGTTCGGGCGCAGTTTCTCGAAGGCCACGGCGTAGCTCTGGAAGCTGAAGGTCCGCGGCCACTGCCACATCTGCTCCAGGGTGATCTGGTCCATCGGCTTCAGGCTCGTGGCCAGCATCACGTAGACTGGGGCGACGAAGAAGACCGCCACCGCGATCATGAGGAGGTAGAGGAGGGGTGCCTTCAGGCGCTCCGCCAGGGAACGGGGAGGCACGGCGCTAGTTGATGTCGACATCGCCCAGATCCCTCCTCCCCCGGCCGAGCAGGTACGGCACGGTTACGATGGCCGAGCAGATCAGCATCACCATGGCGATCACGGCGCCGTTGGCGAAGTGGTTGCCCCGGAACGAGGTCTCGAACATGTACACGCCCGGCACGTCCGTGACGTATCCGGCCCCCGGGCCCGTCATCGCGTAGACCAGGTCGAAGGTCTTGAGCGACACGTGCGCCAGCATGATCGTGATGGTGATCGTCATCGGCCTGAGCATCGGCAGGATGACATAGCGGAACTTCTGCCACTCCGTGGCGCCGTCCACGCTGGCCGCCTCCCGCACCTCGTCGGGGATCGCCTGCAGGCCGGCCAGGTAGGTGGCCATGGCAAAGCCCGACTGCTGCCAGACGCCGGCGATGATCACGGCCAGAATGGCCACCGGAAGGCCGAACTTGATGCGGCCGACGCTGATGGCGGGGATGATGCGCGTGCTCACGTACCAGAGCGGCGTGTTCTTCATCCCCAGCGCCTTGAGCAGCAGGTTCACGCCGGTGGACGGGTTCAGGATCCACTGCCAGACCACGCCCGTGACCACGAACGACAGCGCCATCGGGAACAGGTAGACGTTGCGGAAGAACGAGGCCGCCCGCAGCTTCTGGTCCACCAGAACCGCCAGCGCCAGGCCGATCACGAGACACGAGCCGATGAAGAGGACGCTGAAGAAGAGCGTGTTCCGCAGGTCGGACTGGAAGCGGAAGTCCTTGAACATGTAGATATAGTTCTTGAACCCCGCAAAGGAGAGGTCCGGGACGAAGGTGTTCCAGTTGGAGAGCGAGACGTAGCCGGTCCAGCCGATGAAGCCGTAGACGAAGATGGCGATCAGGATGATCGAAGGTAAGACCATGAGGAACGGCACGAACCGTTCCAGCCGCTCCGCTTTCACTCGACCCACCCCCGGTTCAGGGTGAAGGAAGAGGGCCGGCCCACTGGTGGAGTCGGCCCTCGTTGCGTTCAGCCCCTCTTACTTGAGCTCTTCCTGGGCTGCCGTCACCAGGTCGCTCAGGGCCTGGTCCACGTCGCCCGTGGTGGCGAAGACCGTGACCACCTGCTGGATCTTCTCGGTCCAGCCGGGGCTGGCCGCCGAGCCGTGGGCGATGGACGGAGTCAGCTTGTTGGTGGACCAGTCCTGCATGGCCTGCTGGCTGTACACGTCGTACTTGCTCACGTCGGCGTCGGTCCGGGCGGGGATCGAGCCCTTCAGCGGGTTGAAGACGTCCTGACCCTCCTTGGAGCCCAGCACCTTCAGGAACTCGATGGTCGCATCCCGGTGCTTGATGTCCTTCGGCAGGCCGAAGGTATCAGAGATGAACATGAAGGTGCCCTCGGTGTTCCAGGACGTGAACCAGCCGAAGTCCTCGTTCGGCTTCAGGCCCAGGTCGGTGGTGAAGTAGCCCTTGGCCCAGTCGCCCATCAGGTTCATGGCCGCCTTGCCCTCGGCGACCAGCTGCGAGGCGTCCTGCCAGTTGCGGGCGGAGTGGTCCTCGTTGATGTACTGCAGCATCCGGTGGAAGATGTCGAGCGCCTCGCGCACGCCCGGATCATCCCAGGCGACGCTGCCGTCGAACAGACCGTTGTACTTGTCAGGCCCCATGGTGCCCAGCAGGACCGACTCGAACAGCTGCAGGGCGGTCCAGGGCTCCTTGTCGCCCAGGGCCAGCGGGGTGATGCCCTTGGCCTTCAGGGTCTCGGCCACGGTGAAGAACTCGTCGAAAGTGGTCGGCGGGGTGATGTTGTTCTCATCGAAGATCTTCTTGTTGTAGAACACCACGTTGCCCCGGTGGATGTTGACGGCCACGCTGTAGACGTTGCCGTCCTTGCTCATCATCTCGACGAGCCCCTTCGGGAAGGCGTCGTACCAGCCTTCCTGCTCATAGAGGAAGTTCAGCGGCTCCATCTTGTCGGCTGCCACCCAGGTGTCCAGCAGCTCGTGGGCCGCGTGCACCTGGAAGGTGTCGGGCGGGTTGCCGCCGCTCATGCGGCTGGCCAGGACGGCCTTGGCGTTGGTGCCGGCGCCGCCGGCCACCGCGGCGTTGATGACCTCGATGTCAGGGTGTTTCTCCTTGAAGAGCTGGATCAGGCCCTCAAGGCCGGCCGCCTCACCTGCACCGGTCCACCACGAGAAGATCTCGACCTGCTTCTCGGAGCTGGTGCTGGTGGTGCTCTCGCCGGAGGAGGGGGTCTGCGTTTCGGTTTGCGTCTGCGACGAGGTGTTGTTCTGCTCCCCGCTCTGGGTGGACCCACCGCCACAGCCGGCGGCCAGGAGCAGGGCGGCACAGAGCGTCGCAACGAGACTGACCTTCAAGAACCGGTTCATCTGTGCGATCCCCCCATATCCGAATTCTGGAGCCAACTGTAGCGTAGCAAATGCCGCCGGCGGGTGCTCTGCACGATCCTGTCCTGATGCTGGACCGGTTTGCTCCCTTGCCGGCGGAGGGGTGGATTGCCGGCAGACGAATCTGTGCTAGTGGGGGATGCCAAGAATGTCCTCCTTGCGGTGGAAGCCGTCTGCCACCACCGTGTCGAGCCAGTTGCTCCTGTCCACGGTCACCGGCTCCAGCACGAGGGTGGGCACCTCGTCCTTGCCGTTGAAGGTCGTGCGGGTCGCCGAGGGATGCTCCCCCCGGGCCAGGGCCACGGCCACCTCGGCTGCGGTGGCCGCCAGCTGGCGGATGGGCTTGTAGACCGTCATGGTCTGAGTGCCGGCCAGGATCCGCTGCATCGCCTCCAGGTCGGCGTTCTGGCCGGCCACCAGCACCTGGCCGGCCAGGCCGTGCCGGGAGAGCGCGGCAACAGCGCCGCCCGCGAGGGCGTCGTCGGCGGCGATGATCACGTCGATCGGGCGGGGGGTGGGCGCGTCCGCTGCGTCTTCCCCGGGGGCTCCGGCGTCGGGTGGCAGCAACGTTTCGACCAGCGCCTCGGCCGCCTCCGCACTCCAGCCTTCGACCATCTCCTCCAGCACGATCTCGATGTCGCCCCGCTCCTGCAGCGGGTCCAGCACGCGATGGATTCCCTTGCGGACCTCCCAGGCCTGGTCGTCTGCCGGCGCACCGCCGAGCAGCACGTAGCGCCCCTGGGGCATCTGATCGGCGAGGTACTGGGCCTGCAGGAAGCCCGCCCACTCGTGGTCGAACGCCAGGTAGAAGTCGAGGTCGACGTTGCGGATCAGCCGGTCGTAGGCGACCACCTTCACCCCGGCCGCCCGGGCCTCGCTGACGATGGGCCGCATCGCCTCGGCGTCGTGGGCGACGACCACGAGCACGTCCACGCCCCGGGCGATCATGTTCTCCGCCTGGCTCATCTGCAGAAACGAGTCGCCGGAGGCGGCCTGCACGATCACGTCGGCGCCCAGCTCACGGGCGCGCGCGACGAAGAGGTCGCGGTCCCGCTGCCAGCGCTCCTCCTGCAAAGTATCCATGCTGAAGCCGATCAGGATGTCCGGCTGGGCCTCGCTCGGGGCGGCCTCCCGTGCCGCACAGGCTGCGAGCGAGAGTGCGAGGCCCATGAGCAGGACGGTGAGTTTGCGCACGCGCCACATCCCCTAGACCATGCTGGTGCGGTACTCGGTGGGCGTCTGCCCCGTGACCTTCTTGAACACCCGGCTGAAGTAGTTGGGGTCGTTGTAGCCCACCCGGAAGCAGGTCTCCTTGATCGAGATCGCCGGGTCGGCCAGCAGCCGCTTGGCCGCCTCGATGCGGACGCGGGTGAGGTAGTCGACCACGCTCTCGCCGCACACCCGGCTGAAGATTTTCGAGAAGTAGTAAGGGGTGAGCGAGACCTCCCGGGCCACCCGCTCCAGCGAGAGCTCCTCGGCGAAGTGCTCCTCGATGAAGCGCTTGCCGCGGGCGACGGCCGTCAGCACCGCCGGGGTGGGCCGCCAGCGGTCCGGAAGGCGCGGCGGGGACTGCGCCCCGGCCTCCTCCGCCGGTTCCAGCCCCTCCAGGTCGCCGAAGTGGGTCACCTTCTCGGACACGTCCTCGAACCGGAAGGCCGCCATGGCCTCCTGGTACGAGCGCAGGAGCGCGCCCGGCAGCGCCGGCCGGCCGATGCCCGCCCGGAGGCGCACCCCGGTCTGCTCCTTCACCCGGTCGCGCAGGCGGTGGGCCAGGGCGGAGGACCAGGTGCGGCTGTGGTACTCGTCGATGGGCACATCCACGGTGACCAGAAGCGGCCTCACGCCGCTCTCCTCGACGCCGATGACACAGGTGCAGAGGGAGTGGGCCAGCGAGTGCAGGTACTGGAACGCCGCCTCCTTGAGGCGGGCGCGCTCGGGCCCCGGCATGTCGGGCGGGAACGACCGGGGCGTGAGGCCCAGCACCATGCAGAACCCGGCCCGGAAGTCGATCCCCAGGAACTGCTGGAGCGTGGCGCGCCGGTCGGGGGCCTCGCCGCTGATGAGGAGCCGGTACAGTTCCGCCTCGGCCAGGGGCCGGACGAGGGCGAGCTGCTCCTTGCGGGCCAGGTCGTCCTGCCGCTTCTGCCGCTCCGAGGCGATCTCCGCGGCCAGGCGCCGGAGGAGCGCCACCATCTGGTCGCGCTTCACCGGCTTGAGCAGGTAGTCCACCGCACCCAGCCGCAGGGCGTCGCGGGCGAAGTGGAAGTAGTCGTACGCACTCACGATGACGCAGCGGGTGTCCGGGCAGCGGCTCCGGATTTCCCGCAGGGCCTCCAGCCCGGTAAGGCCGGGCATCTGGATGTCCAGCAGGATCACGTCGGGGTGCAGGCGCTCGGCCAGATCCACCGCCTGGGTGCCGGTGCCGGCCTCGCCCACCACCTCGGCCTCCGGCAGGTGGCGCTGCAGCAGCACGCGCAGGGCCTCCCGTTCGATGGGTTCGTCGTCAGCCACCAGGATGCGCACGGTTCTCCCCCCCTGTCTGGTCGTGGTCTGCCCCGGCCGTGTGCGGATCCACGTGGTAGGGCAGCTCGATCAGGCAGCGCGTCCCCCGGCCGGGGGCGCTCTCGATGCGGAATGTGGCCTGGTCGCGGTAGAACAGCTCGATGCGGCGGCGGACGTTGTAGAGGCCCAGGCCGGTGGTGTGGCCCCGGGCGTTCACCTCGGCGGTGCCCTCGATCAGGGCTGCCAGCCGGTTTTCCGGGATGCCCACGCCGTCGTCGGCCACGACGACCTGCACCCGGTCGCCGGCCCGCCGCACCGTCAGCTCCACCGTTCCCCCCTGCTCCCGGGAGCCGATGCCGTGCATCACGGCGTTCTCCACCAGCGGCTGCACCATGAGGCAGGGAATGGTGACGGCCAGGGCGGGCTCGTCGATGTCACACCGGAACCGTATGCGGTCGCGGAAGCGCTCCTGCTGGATCGTCATGTAGCGCCTGACCTGTGCGACCTCTTCCCCGAGGGTCACCGGCCGGTCCGGCGCCCGCAGGCTGTAGCGCAGCAGGTCGGCCACGGTCTCCAGGAGGCCGCAGGTCCGGTCCGCCCCCTCGATGAGCGCGGTCTTGGCGACCATGTTGAGCGTGTTGAAGAGGAAGTGGGGGTTCACCTGCGACTGCAGGGCCCGCAGCTCGGCCTCCCGGAGCAGGCTCTGCATCTGCAGGTTCTCCATCTCCTCGTGGCGGAGGCGGCGCTCCAGCTCCGCCTTCGACGCCAGTTCCTCCATGTGCCGCCGCAGGCTCTCCTGCATCTGGTTGAAGGCCTGTCCCAGCACCTTGATCTCCTCGTCGACCCCCACGGGCACCGGCGGGCCCGTGAGATCCCCGCCGGCGATTCGGCGCGCGGCGCCGGCCAGGGCCTGCAGCGGGTCGGTGACGCTGCGGGCGAAGGACCAGGCCGCCACCACCACGATCAGGCTGACGGCCGCCAGCACGGTGAGGGCGATCCGCTGCAGGAGCTGATCCCGCTCGAGCACTTCGGGGTAGACCTCGCTGAACGCCTCCAGCTCCGCGGCCAGCAGCCGGTCGGCGGTCTCCCGCACGTACCGGGCGATGGTGGCCGCCTCCCGGTCGTGTTCGTAGTAGCGGTCCAGGTTGGCGGCGCCGAAGGCGTGGATGGCGGCGCCCGCCTCCACCAGGAAGCTGTCGGTCATGTTGTCGAGGTCGACCATCAGCTTGGCGCCGGTGCGGCTGACGGTGGCCTGGGGAAGCTCGCGGCGCAGGCGGTAGATCTCGGAGCGCAGCGCCGCGAAGCGGGCCTCGGTCTGGCCGGCCGCGGGGTCGGTGGCCAGCTGGCCCAGCGTCCGGGCCGCCTCGTCCACCGCCTGGGTGAGTTCGGCCACCCGCACGAGGTCGGCGAGCCGCTCCTGGTACATGTTGGCCGTGCCCCGGGAGTGGGTGAACATCTGCAGGGCGAAGGCCGAGAGCAGGAGCACGATGAGCATCATCGTGGCCATCAGACGGACCTGGACGGTGGTGAGCCTCATAGGCGGCGCCCCCTGGACTTCACGGTGACGGGGGTGGAGAGTTCCCGGTCGGGCCGCACGTCACGCCGCAGGTAGGCCTCCAGCACCTCCACCGCGACCCGGCCCATGGCGGCCGGGTCCTCCACCATGGAGACCCGGACGAGGTTGCTGAGCGGCTCCTCCGCCCAGCCCTGCTCGCTGCGCCAGCCCACCACGAGGATGTCGCGGCTCCCGGTCACGGTGGCCACCGCCTGCGCGACGCCGATGCTGTCCACCTCCGTCGTCGCGTACAGGGCCGTGACCTCCGGGTACTGCTGCAGGATCTGGAGCGCCTTCCGGCCCGCCACGTTGCGGTTGAGCTGCGACTCGGCCACGGCGACGATGCGCATGTTGGGCGCCATCGCCAGGGCGTCCCGGAAGCCCTGCAGCCGCAGGTCGGACTCCTCCGGCCCCAGGTGGCCCCGCACGATCCCGATCACGGCCTCGCCGCCCGTGCGCAGGATCAGCTCCTCGGCCGCGAGCCGCCCCGCCTGGTAGTTGTCGGTGCCCACGTACGCCAGGCGGCGGGTGGGTGACCCGGTGATGTCCGTTTCCACGGTGATGACCGGGATGCCGCGGTTGGCGGCCTTGGTCATGACCGCCGCCAGGGAGGCATCCTCCACCCCCTGGGTGATGATGCCGTCCACCTGGGCTGCGGCGGCCATGTCGATCAGCTGCACCAGCTCCTCCACCGAGGCCCGCCGGGCGCCCTGCATCTCCACCGTGACGTTCAGCCGCGCGGCGGCCTCGCTGGCGCCCCGGTAGACCTGCGTCCAGAAGGAGTTGTCCTGCGCCGGGGCCACGATCAGGAAGCGCAGGGGCGGGTTGCCGCTGCGCACGGGGTAGTTGGCCGCGATGACCGGCTCCCGGCTGATCTGGAGGTACCCGGCCAGCCCGCCCAGCATCGCGGCGATCAGCAGCGTGATGCTGATGCGGAGGATGAGGGTAGGAGAGGGTCTCACGGGGCACACCCTCTTCGTGCGTGTAGAGTTTCAGCTCTGAACTTCGTGTTGAGCCACAGAAGTCCTGCAACCGGGACGGTGCGGGCCCCGCCCGGCCGGCGCGCGGCGCATACTAGAGCGGAAAGGAGGGGGACCCGTTGCCGTCCAGCGTCTCCGGGAGCCAGCGCCAGCGGCTGATCAACCGGGCCGGCGCGCTCACCATCCTGGTCAACCTGAGCCTCACGGTCGCCCGGGGGGCGGCCGCGCTGCTCACTGGCTCCACCGCCGTGCTGGCCGACGCCGCCAACTCAGGAACCGACATCCTGGCCACGCTGGTGGTGATGGGCGGCAGCCGCATCGCCGCGCTGCCGCCGGACTGGAACCACCCCTACGGCCACGAGAAGGCGGAGCCGGTGGCCGCCAAGTTCGTGGGCGTCATCGTCACGCTGGCCGGGCTCATGACGGGCGCCGGGGCGCTGCAGGCGCTGCGGGCCGGGCCGGAGCCCATCGGCCTGTCGGCGGCCGTGGTGACCGCCCTCTCCATGGCTGCGAAGGAGGGCCTCGCCCGCCACCTGGAGCGCCTGGGGCGGCGGATCGGCAGCCCGGCAGTGCTGGCGGACGCGGCGAACCAGCGCACCGACGTGCTGGCCTCGGCGGCGGCCCTGGCCGGCGCCCTGGGCGGCCGCTTCGGCCTGCCGCTGCTCGACCCCCTCATGGGGCTCCTGGTCTCGGGACTCATCCTGCGCATGGGGCTCGGCCTTTACTGGCAGGCCGTGCGCGACCTGATGGACCGGGCCCCGGATCCCGACACGATGGCCGCCCTGGAGCGGGCGGCCCTCTCGGTTCCGGGGGTGCGGGCGGTGGACGACGTGAAGGCCCGGGTGTTCGGCCCGGCCATCTACGTGGACTGCAAGGTGAGCGTGGAAGCCCACCTCACCGTGGCGGAGGGCCACCGCATCGGCAAGCGGGTGAAGGCGGCGATCATGCGGGCGGTGCCCGAGTGCCGGAACGTGCTGGTGCACGTGAACCCCTTCTCCGGTCTGGCGGCTGGGTCGGACCGGAACACCGGGCCAGGAGCCGCCGGCGGCGACCAGGGGAACATGCCGCCAGTGCTGGAATAAGGCACAGGGGCTGTCCCGGAAGAGGGACAGCCCCCACACACTGCCCCTGCGGATTACTCCGCAGGATAGTTGATGACCTGGACCCGGTTCTGCAGTTCGTAGGTGAGCGGCTGATCACCGGCGACGGCCTTGAAGTAGTCCACCAGCGAGTCGAGCAGCACGATTCCCGTGTCGACCTGCTTGTCGGTGAGTTCCGCCAGGATCGTGAGGCCGTCACCGCCGGAGGCCATGAAGTTGTTGACGACCACCTTGTAGGTGGCATCCATGTCAAGCGGCGTGCCGTCGGCCAGCTTGATCTCGAGCACCCGCTCGCCGTCGGGCTTGCTGAAGTCCCAGGTGTAGGTGATGCCGGACACCTGCAGCGGGCCATAGCCACCGTTGTTCAGAATCCGGTTCACGTAGCCGGTCAGCGCCTGCTCCAGCAGGGTCTTGATCTGGCTGCCGGTCATGTCCACGAGCACCAGGGTGTTGCCGAACGGGCTGGTGCTGTAGAGGTCGCCCCAGGTGATGAGGCCGTTCTCGCCAGGCGTCAGGTCGGCCCGGATGCCGCCGCCGTTATGCGCCGCAATCTGGGCGCCCGGGGCACCGGCCACCATCGAGTCTGCAATGAAGTCGCCCAGCGGGCTCTCGCCGGAGGGCTGGTAGGTGCGGGTGAGTTCATGCGCCAGCTTGCCCACCGGAGTCTGCTTGATCGGCTCGATCTCGGCGGCCCACTTGGCAACCAGGTCGTTCGCCCACGGAGTCGGGGCCAGGGTCTGGTTCGGGTTCCACACGTCGACCGCCGCCTTGGTCACCTGCTTGCTGGCCCGGTCGATGTACAGGTCAATGCGGGCCAGGCCGGTGCCCTGCGACCCGGACTGCACGGCCGGCACCTGGTTGCCGTTGGCATCCAGCACGTAGCCAGCCGCCATCTCATGGGAGTGACCGCCGGTGACCGCATCGATCTTCTCGGTCACCTGGGACATCCAGTCGGACACCTCGTTGACCACCCGAAGCGGCTCCACGGGGCTCTGGCTGGCTGAGCTGTGGCTGACCACGACCACCAGGTCAGCGCCCGCCTCCCGCAGGGCCTTGGCCTCAGCGTTGACGATCGGAGCAGGATCAACGAAGTCGAGCCCCTCGATGTTGGCGGCCAGGACGATGTTCTCAGAATCCGGGGTGGTAATGCCGATAAAGCCGATCTTGTAGCCACCGATCTCGAGGATCGTGCTCGGAGTCAGCCAGTCCGGCCGCTCCTGGGTCCCTTCGATCAGGATGTTGGCGGCGATCGTCGGGTGGTCGGCGCGCTTCAGCATCTCCTGCAGCTTGGGCTGGCTCCAGTCAAACTCATGGTTGCCCAGGGTGGCGATCTTCACGCCGACCTTGTTGCGCCACTCCTGCACCGACGCGCCATCCACCAGGTTGGAGATGGGGGTGCCCTGGAAGCTGTCGCCACCGTCGATCAGCACCGTGTTCGGGTTCTTCAGCAACTGGCCGGCGATGGCCGTGGTAAAGCGGGCGGCCCCCAGCTGAGCGCCCTTGGGTTCAAGCTGACCGTGGAAGTCGCTGTAGACCAGCAGGGAGATCTTGTCCACGCCCTCGGGCAGGACCTCGGGCATGGCCAGGTTGATCAGCTTGGCCGCCTCGCCCAGGGTCACGGGCGCGTCCAGGTCGATCTCGCCGGTGTCCCGGCCTTCCACCACGCCCCGCAGCAGCAGGAAGGCCAGGGCCTCCTTGGTCGCCTGATCCGCAGCAGCAGCATCGGCGTAACCATCGAGCACCCGCAGGTCCACCTCGCCCAGGTTCCCGCCGGAGGCGGCCTGTGCGAGCAGCTTGATGGCCTCACCACGGGTGAGCGTGGCTTCCGTGCCCTCAGCCAGCGATGCGCCGGCCCGCGCCAGCAGGCCGCGGAAGGCCGACAGGGTCAGAGGAGCGTTCAGGTCAGACGACTCTTCCTTCGTCAGAATGCCGTCTTCAATGAGTTCGCACGCATACGGAGCGGCCCAGTGGTCTCCGAGGCCACAGTCGGTCACCCGCGCGGATACCACCTCTGCCGCAGACACGGGCAGGGCCAGAACCGAGACCAGTACCGCGGCGATACCCATGGACAGCAGTCGCCTGAACCGGTTCATGATCTGCCTCCTCTCCTGATTCGCGCGTACAATCCGCGCCAATTCACACTTGAGTTATACCACAGTCACCAGTGGGACTCCTGCCGCTGGCAACGGGGCTGGATGGAAATGGCCTTTCCGGACAACTTGCGCGAATAGACCCGTCCCGCCCGCATAAGGTGACCCCGAGGCAGGGAAGCGGGAACTGGGCGTCCGGGGCGGTGCCCGGGCAGACGGGCGCCTGGCCGGGCAGGAGCCGGGACGCCCCGGCGGAGGCAGCGCCCTCCGGAGGAGGCGAACGGAGGAGGCGAGCGGACATGATGGAGCGCATAACGGTGATCGGCGGTACGGCCGCAGGCGTGGAGATTGCGGCGCTGGCGGCCCGGGGCGGGTTTGCCACGTGCCTGCACGACCGCGACGCGGCCGGCCTGGCGGAGGCGGGGCGGCTGGTGAAGGAGCGGCTGGAGTCCCTGGACGGAGGCCCCGGGGGCAAGGTGCAGGTGGCCCACCAGGTCCGGGTGCGGCTGGAGCCCTCGCTGGAGGCGGCGGTGGGTGACGCCGACTTTGTGATCGAGGCCGCCTGCGACGACCTGGCGGCGAAGCGGGCGCTCTTCGCGCGGCTGGACGAACTGGCGCCGGCCCACGCCATTCTGGCCACCTACTCGCCCACGGTCTCGTCGGCCTACCTGGCGGCCGCCACCAGCCGCCCGGACCGGGTGGTCAGCCTGGGCTTCTTCACCCCGCCGCTGGCGCCGGCGGCGGTGGCGGTGATGCAGGAGCCGCACCTGCCCGCCGACGTGCTCTCGGCGGTGGCGGAAGTGGTCTGGCGGATGGGGCGGGAGCCGCTCATGCTGCGGCGCGGGCGGGAGCCCGAGGGCGCATCCGGATGAGGTGCGACCCGCCCGCCTGATTGCGCGCAGTGGCCGAAGGAGCACAAACGGCGGCGCCCTTTGAACGGGCGCCGCCGGTGGCATTCCTATCTTACGATTCCGCTATGTCCGCGTTGGTATACACGTTCTGGATGTCGTCGTGCTCCTCCAGCAGGTCGAGGAGCTTGAGCAGCTTGTCGGCATCCTCGCCGGTGACCGAGACCGTCGTGGTCGGGATCATGGCGATCTCGCCCTTCTCCACCGGGATGCCGGCCGCCTCCAGCCCCTTCAGCACCTGGTTCAGGGCTTCAGGGGACGTGTAGATCTCGTAGCCGTCCTCGGTGGCCTGCAGGTCGTCGGCTCCCACATCCAGGGCCACCATCATCAGCTCGTCCTCGCTGACCGGCACCTGGCTGCGGTCGAGCTCGACCACCCCGCGCTTCTGGAACATCCAGCTCACGCAGCCGGACTCGCCCAGCGACCCGCCGTGCTTGGAGAAGAGGTGGCGCACGTCGGCCGCCGTGCGGTTGCGGTTGTTGGTGACGATGTTCATCATGATGGCCACGCCGCCCGGCCCGTAACCTTCGTAGACGATCTCCTCATACCGGTCCGCGCCGCTCAGGCCGGCGCCCCGGGCGATCGCCCGCTGGATGTTCTCGTTGGGCATGTTGGCCTTGCGGGCCGCGGCCACCGCCGTCTTGAGGAGGAAGTTGGTCTCGGGGTCAGGTCCGCCCTCACGGGCTGCCTTCATAATATCCTTGGTGATGCGGGAGAAGGTCGCCCCTCGCTCCTGGTCCAGCTTGGCCTTCGAACGCTTAATGTTTTCCCATTTCCGACCCAAGGGAGAAACCCCCTCCGACTCAGTTTGCCGGTGAGCATTGTAGCATGCACATAAATCCGCGACAAGCGAGGACAGGGCGAACGGCCCATGAACTGTCGTGGCTGTCAGGGAATGTAAGCCCCGGAGAACGAGCCTGAGATCAGCGCCCACCTGGGCGGCCAGCTGCAGCGGCCCTGCATCCGGGCGGCGCCGGGCGAGTTGTGGGCCGGGGGAGCCCCTCGGGGCTCCCCCGGTTGCGTGTACGCCCGGCATGGGCGTCAGCTAGTCGGTGAAAGTCCGACCCGGGTCAGG